>JBKDPX010000315.1:0-2475 GCA_046342165.1 Phycisphaerales bacterium
GATCGAGACCGCTGATTCGATCGATCCCTCCCGCGCCGTGCCAGCGCCGACGATTCGCATCGTCGAAAAGACGAACTCGCTGCTCGTGACGGCGGAGGCCGCGCAACATCGCATCATTCAGGATTTTGTCACGCGACTTGATCGCATTGATCGCGCGGGTCTCCCTCCGCTGAAGCTCCTGCAATTGCGCACGGCGGATGCCGCGAGTATCGCCGGGATGCTGACCGAGCAATACAGCCGGCGCACGCAGGCGGATCGATCACTGAAGCCCGTGGACATTCGTGCCGATGCAGCGACGAACACGCTTGTTGTTTCCGCTCATCCCGATTTGTTTGAAGAGATCAAGTCGTTCGTCGATGAACTCAATCGTGAAAAGAAGGGCGGCGCATCACGCGTCACGCAGCTTTTCCAATTGAAAGTCGCCAAAGCGGTCGAGGTCGCCGCGGCGATGGACAAGCTGTACCCTGAGCCGCCGGTTCCGACGGATCGACAAGGTCGTCCGCAGCCGTGGCTCAAGCAGCCCAAGGAAGTTTCCGTTTCCGCGGACGCGGGAAGCAACTCGCTGATTTTCGATGCGCCATCGGAGCGCATGGAGAGCTTGCAGGAACTCGCGGCGAAGCTTGACCGCGTCGAACTGCCGCCCACCGCTGAATTGCGCACATACCGCGTGCAAGGCGCGAGTCTTGAAGCGGTTTCTCGAACGCTCAACTCGATGGCGGGGCGTGGCGTGATGAGTGAGCCCGCGCAGCCGGGCAAGCAGCCAGTGCAGGTCATCATCGAAACCGAGCCAAAGAGCTCGACGCTCATCGTCGCGGGTGATTCCAAGACATTCACGGTTGTGGATCAGGTCTTGAAGGATCTGTCGCTCGTGCCGATCGAGAAGGGACTGCGGATCTTCCCCATCATCGGAGAATCCGCGCTGAAGGTGAAGGATCGCGCGCTCGCGATTTTCAACGCGCAGATCGCGCAGATTCCCGGCGCACAGCCGGTCGATGTGCAAGTGGATGAACAAACCAATTCGCTGACGCTCGTCGCTGATGCGGATGGTGCGCAGCGATTTGCGAAGATCATGGACGAACTGAATCGTCAGGCCGGTCCTGCGCGCGAGGTTCGATTGATCGAACTCAAACTCGCCAAGGTCGGCGAAGTGATCGAATTCTTGCGGGACATGGTGAAGTCGAGCGAAGCTCTCAAGCTTCGCGGCGGCCCCGAACCGGCTTTCGAAGCCATTGAGGCGACCAATCAGTTGCTCGTCGCCGCGCAGCCTGGTCAATTCGCGGTTGTCGAAGCGCTTGTCCGTCAACTCGATAACTCGCGCCAAGCGGAACGTCCGCCGATGCGCATCCTGAAATTGCGTTCGACGGACGCGGCGAATCTCGCTGCAGTGCTTCAGGGAGCGTTCGATCGTCGTCCGCTCGAACAGAAGTCGCTCAAGCCGGTGTCAATCGAAGCGGATCCGGCGACAAACACGTTGATCGTCTCGGCACATGCGGACATGCTGCCGGAGATCGAAGCGATTGTCTCGCAGTTGAACGACACCCAAGCGGTTGATGCGGAGGGGCGTGAGATTCGAATCTTCCCGCTCAAAGTCGCGCGTGCGGAGGAACTCGCGAAGACCATCGACGCGATGTATCCGGAGCCGGCGATTCCGCTTGATCCGCGGACGCGCTTGCCGCGACCTGATCTCAAGCCGGCGCGCGAAATCATCGTCAGGGCCGATCGAGCGACCAACGCGCTGATCGTCGATGCGCCGGTCAAGCGTCTCGCGGGATTCGAGCAGATCGTCAAGAGTTTGGACCAGCAGAAACTCGCGGATAATGTTGAACTGAAGACTTATAAGATCGAGCGGGTCTCACCTGATTCGGTCGCGAACACCATTCGTCAACTGGTTTCAAGCGGCGCTCTCGCCAACGGCGGTGCATCAAGTCAGAACGTTCAAGTCACGACGGAGCCGGGCACCAAGACGCTGGTGATCAGCGGTCCCGCTGAGATCTTCCCGCAGATCGAGAGCGTGCTGAAGCAACTCGACGCGGCGCAGGAGCGTCCCCGTACTTCGCTCAAGATGTACGCACTGAAGCATGCGCGAGCGGAAAAGCTCCAGCCACTGATGGAGAAGATGTTGACGACCCGAATCCGCGAACAGCAGGATTTGGGTGCGATCAGCGTCGAAGTGAAGCAGTTGCTTGAGGTGGCTGCCGACAACGCCTCGAACACCCTGCTTATCACCGCTCCCGAGGATGTTCAGAAAATCGCGGAAGAAATCATCAACGCGCTTGATAACGAATCCGCCGCCGTCGGCCGAAACGTGCTTCGCGTTCTTCCGATGAATTTTGCGGAGGCCGGGGCAGTTGCGACATCCGTCAACGCGGCGATCGCCGTCATTGATATGCCCAGCGGCGGGAAGCCCACCGTGGTCGCGGCCGCCGGATCAAACGCGCTGATTTTGACAGGTGTTGACAAAGACCTGATGAAGGT
>JBKDPX010000316.1:0-6292 GCA_046342165.1 Phycisphaerales bacterium
GGAACTCCCGTGGAAATCGAAATCGACGGCGAGACCCGTCGCATGACCGGTCAAGTCATGCATTGCCAGGAAGCCGCGCCGGGTTGCCGAATCCTCGGCATCCGTCTTGACGCGTCATTCGGCGCCCGCCTTGCGGGCTGATTCACAGTTGATTCATGATGAAATGAATGTCCGCCGCTTATCGTCCGTCGCCAGCGTCGGTTGATTTATCCCCACCCTCAAGCGAATACGGATCCGCGCCGACGACATCGTTCGTTTCGATCACTTCGACGCGCCGGTTGCTTCCTTCGGTCTCGCGATCGAAGCTCTTGGGAACGATCCGATCGCTGTCGCCGCACGCGACGACGCGGATGTTCTCCCACTTCACGCCGCCCTCGACAAGCGCGAACGCCGTCGCCATCGCGCGATCATGCGAGAGTTGCATCGCCCGCTTCACATTGCGCATCGATTCGAACGGAGACACATGTCCGCGCACTTCGATCATCCAACGCTGATCACGCAGTCTTCGCGCCGTTTGCGCGAGCGTCTCCTGCGCCGCGGAACTCAAGGTCGATTGACCTTCGTCGAATGTCACCGCACATGTCACGCGGTTGTAGTCGCTCGGTCTGATCGCCTGAAGCTCCGGAGCCTTGCCTTGCGGTCCGTCCTGCGTCGCCGCGCCGCCCATGCGCTCGCGCAATCGCGCTCGCAAGTGCGCCTCCGACGGATCGGTGCTGTCCAGATCGATCTTGTTGTTGAACGCTTCGCGAATCCCGATCACGAAATCCGCTTCGCGTGCCGCTTGCGCCGCGCCGTCGGATTCCTCACCCTCCGGCCCGCTTGCCGCGGCGCCTTTGGGTCCCATGTTCATCGCGAGCAGAATCACGAAGAATCCCATCATCAGCGCAACGTTGTCGGCGAACGAGATCAGCCACTCGGGAGCGCCTTCATGACCCTCTTCGTGTCCGCCGCCGCCGCCGCCATGTCCTCCGCCGTGACCGCCGTGGCCGGAGCCATGGCTTGATCCGTGGCTTTCGCCTTCGGCATGCTTCTCATGTGCATCGTGATCCGACATGGTTTAGGCCGCCAGTTTCATGGTGCCGCGAGTCACCGCGGGAAGGAACGCCAACATCTTGTCCTGCGTCACGCGCGGATTGTCACCCGCTTGGATCGACAGGATCGCCTGCAACATCAGTTCGCGATTCAACATCTCCTCGGTCGCGCGCATGCTCAGCTTGTCGCCCATCGGACCGGCGATCGCGTTCGCCAAAATCGCGCCGTACATCGTCGCCACGACGGCGATCGCCAACGCGTGACCGAGCGCTCCGATGTCAGCGTCAGCCAATTTGCCGAACATGCCGACCTGACCGACCAGCGTGCCCACCAGTCCGTAACCCGGACCGTATAACTTCAACAGATCGAAGAACTTCTTGCCGGCCTTGTGCCGCTCGCCCATCGCGATCAACTCGATTCGCATCGTCGATTCGATGTTGCTCGGCTCCACGCCGTCGATCGCCATCTTCAATCCCGCCGCGAGGAACGGATCCTTCACGTTCGGCATTTCGCTCTCAAGCGCCAGAATGCCGTCGCGGCGCGCACGCTCCGCAAGACGGCTGATCAACTGAACCACTTCCGTCACCGGCATCGTCTTGTTGAACAACCAGCGCTTCACGTACGCCGGAACCATCTTCACTTTCTCAAGAGGCATCGCCATGAACGTCACGCTGACCGAGCCGATGCCCACCATGAGCACGCCTTCCAGCGAGTAGAACATCACGAAGTTGCCGTGTGAAACTTCGTAAAACACGAAGCCCAGCGCCGAGACGCCGATCAGCAATCCGATGAGACTGGCCTTATCCATGACACGGCCCCGGGTAAACGCGCGGCGCATCGCATGACGCATGCTCTGCACCCGCGTTCTCGTCATCGGCATTCAGATGGCTAAAAACAACCCCGCCCCGCCCGCCCGGTCGCGGTTCACCCGCCGCCGAATCGTCTGGTCCGTTTATTCCGTCTGTATCGTCGCAACTCTCGTCCGCCCTTATGCGGGCAGAAATGTTCCGCGGTCACGATCCTTCTTCACACCCGGAAACTTCAGCGCCCGCCCGTGCGCCGCGCAGTACACGCCCGGCGCGAGCGTCCCCGCCGCGAAAAGCGCTTCCGTCAGATTCTGAAGCGCATCCGAGCGAACCATTTCAAACGGTCGCATCGCGCCCGTCAGAATCACGGGCATCTTCCAAACCTCATTCGCCAGTTTGTCGCCCGTGACGCACAGCGTGTCCGTGCCGTGCAGAATGATGATGCCCGTCGGTTGGGGTTGACACGCCGCGGCGACGCGAACCGTCTGCGCAATCCGCTCGCGATCATCATCCGTCATGTGCAGGCTGTCCTTGCTCATCAACTCGATGATTGAGATCGTCGAGTCCTCCAGGCGTATCCGTCGCAACATCCGCCGCACGATCGAGCGACGATTGTCGAGCACGCCCGAATGCTCGTCGTAGGTCTTCTCGATGGTTCCGCCGGTGGTGATGAGCGTGAAGTGTCTCATAATAGAGTCCGGTTATGATGTCGCGCTCGCAAGCAGTCGCGCGAACTCGTTCCAATATTCGGGATACGTCTTTCGAACGCAGGACGGATCGTTGATCGACACCTTCGGTCTTCGCAGGGCGAACAGTGAGAGCGCCATCGCCATCCGATGATCGTCATAAGTGTCAAAAGTTACTTCAGGCGCATCGTCTCCGCAATACACGCCGCCCTCCGGCGGCGTGATCGTCATCGCGCCCGTATCGCCCGACACCGGACTCTCCACGCGCACGCCAAGCTTCGAAAGTTCCACGCGCATCGCTTCGATGCGATCGCACTCTTTCACCCGCAGAGTTCCCACGCCCTTCAAGATGCTCGTGCCGTCCGCGAAACATGCCGCGACGGCGAGCGTCATCGCGGCGTCCGGCATGTTCGACATGTCGGTCAGAATCGGCCGAAGCTCCGCCCCCGTGACGCTGATGTCGTTCGTCGATTTCTCGACAATCGCGCCCATGCGCGCCAAAAGATCGGGAAACTGCGCGTCCCCCTGCAGGCTCGAAGGCCCGATTCCCTTGACGCACACGCGCGCCCCCTTGACGAGCGCGCCCGCGCACCACCAGTAGGTCGCGCCGCTTGCGTCAGGTTCGACGTCGTAGGAAAATGCCGGGATTCCCCGAACGATCGGCCGCTCAAGCGTCTCCTGTCTCCACGCGCCCCGGACCCGCACGACGCGCATGCGATCCGACACCTGCACATGCGCGCCGAGTTTGCTCAACAAACCTAATGTCATCGAGATGTAAGAAGCGCTCGTGATGCCGCCGGTGAAGCGGACGGTCAGTCCGCCGTCAAGCCACGGCGCCGCGAGCAAAAGCGCCGAAATGAACTGACTCGACGCCGTTTCCGGCACATCCATCACGCGACTTTCGAACTTCAGCGGCGGAGTCACCGTCAGCGGCGGACACCCATCCCTTCCGCCATAGGTCACGGTGCAACCCAACGCTTTCAAAAACTCGCCGAGCTCCGCGATCGGCCGCTCGCGCATGCGCGCATTTCCGGTCACGGTCACGGGCCCGTCCGCGAGTAACGCGGCGCCCGCCAGAAATCGCACCGCCGTTCCGGCGTTGTTGAGATCCAATGGTTCTGAAGTCGAGCGCAGACGCCCCGATGTGCCGGTGATCTCAAGCACTCGCCCGCGATCGTTGAAACGCGCGCCGAGTTGCGTGAGCGCGCGCCGCATCGCCATCGCGTCGTCCGCCGCGGTGAGCGCACCGCTCAATTCGCTCGTGCCTTCCGCCAGTGCCGCCAGCAGCACCGCTCTGTTCGTCAGACTCTTGGATCCGGGAGGAGTCACATCGAAATCGAACACGCCCCTCAGCGCTGGCAGTTCCAGCCGCTCATGCGCGTTCCCGGGGGTTGTCGAGTGCTCATCCGTTGGCAAGAGAACTGCCTTGTCTTACTCTTCGGACCCGTCGCGCCTGAAGATCGCCACGATGTCCTCGACGGGAACGACAAACAGTCGGTTGTCCCCCTCGAAGTCCACCGGCACCGCGCCTTTGGGATTGAACAGCACGCGGTCATATTGCTTGATCGGGTAGTCCTCGTCCCGATCAACTTGCGCGGAAATCGCGACCACGCGCCCGGTGATCGTCGGGATTTCGATCTTGTCCGGCAGGTGAATGCCCGCCTTGGTCTGCTTTTTGTCCTGATCCTTGCGGATCAACACCCGCTTGCCGACGGGTTCGACCGTTTCAAGTCGGTTTTTCGGGCCGGATTCCTTTGGTTCCTGCTTGCTCATCTCAACCGCAAGTGTACGCCTGTTACACTCCCCTTCATATGGAGCAACTCAAGCGCCTCATCGTCGATGTTCCCGACTTCCCCAAACCCGGGATCGTCTTCAAAGACTTCACGCCCATGCTTGCCGATCCCCGCGGGTTGGCATTGGCCGTCGAACTCATGGCCAATCCCTATCGGACCAAAGGCATCGATGTGGTGGTGGGCGCCGAAAGCCGCGGCTTCATCTTCGGAACCGCCATCGCCCAGGCGCTCTCCGCCGGTTTCGTTCCCATACGCAAAAAGGGAAAGCTCCCGCGCAAGGTTCGTCGCATCGAATACGCGCTCGAGTACGGAACCGACTGCCTCGAGATTCATGATGATTCGATCATGCCGGGATCCAATGTCCTTTTGGTCGATGATCTGCTCGCGACCGGTGGCACGCTTCACGCCGGTTGCGAACTCATCCGCGGCTTAGGCGGAACGATCGCCGGCATGTCGGTGCTGATTGAACTTGAGTTTCTCGGCGGACGCGCAAAGCTCAACGACTTCGGCATCGTGCACAGTGTCCTGAAGTACTGATCCCAAAAAAGAAAAACCCCTCGGCAGGTTGCGACTGCCGAGGGGTGAGTCATTCAGAACACACCGGTGACGGTGTGGTTCATGTTCTTAGCGGCGGCGACGGCCGGCGACCAGACCACCGAGGCCCAAGAGGGCGGCGGCGGACGGAGCGGGGACGAAGCTCAGCGAAGCGCCGATCGTCTCGAGGGTCGGGGCCTCAACCGTGGTGAACGGAGAGGTGCTGGTGACCCACGTGGCCGAGCGGGTGTTCGGGGGGGTAGCCGTCGCGCCCGAGGTGCGCATCGCTTCCTGCGGGATCGAGAAGCTCATCGAACCGGTGCGGGTCGAGGAGAAGTTCATACCCCAGGTGAACAGGGCGACGTTCGCGATACCGAGCTGAGGGCTCAGCGTGTTGTTCGAGCAGTTGATGCCCGAAGCGCCGTTCACGTTGTTGTTCGTCGCACCCTGGCCCGGGTGGTTGGTCGCGGCGGCTTCCGCAAAGCGGAGGTAGTTCTGACCGTTGAAGCTGTACTGGTGGGCGGTGACCGACGACACCGTCGTCGCGCCGAACACGCGGCCGAGGACTTCAGAGCCCGCCGTGTAGTTGGCCGTCACGCGGGTGGTCGCGTTGAACGCCATCACCGAGTCGCCCGAAGCCGTGCTCCAACCGGAGCCCGTGGGCTGGAAGCGGCAGCCGTTCAAGAACAACGGATCAGCGGTGCCGTTGCCGACATAGCTCACCACAACGCGGCCGAAGACGCGACCGTTGAGGGAGGGGTTCACGCTGAGCGAGTCCGTCCAGGTCACGCCGTCCGTGGACAGCTGGACCGCGAACTGGCTGCGCTGAGCAACCTGACCATTCGCCGAAAGAGCAAGGCCAGCGACGAGAAGAGAACCGAGAACCTTCTTCATAATAAATCTCCTCACGAACCATTTGGGCGGTCACCGGGGGAGAGAGACCTCCGGGCCGCAAACACATCACCAGGTCGAACGACTCGTACCTGTCCGAGGCAAACATACATCACGACCATGGGTTTGCCACGAAAATGAGGATTTGAACGAAAAAACCGCCTGTGACGCTTAAAACGCCTGTGTGCAGAGGTTTATGAATGCACAAACCGGCCCCGAAACCGTGGTTTTCGGGCCTTTGAATAGTGCTCGATTGTTCGTGATTGCGATGGCGGACCGTTTATGAAATCGCCCGCACCTTCAGTTGCATCGCGTCCGCGCCCGTCACGCGCACGCTCACTCCCGCTTTGATGATCGTCGTCTCCGACATCGCATCGAATCGTCGATCCCCGATCCTCACCACGCCGACCGGTCGCAACTCCGTCACCACCACCGCCTCCGAGCCGATGAGATTCATCCGTTCTTCCAACGCCTCATCTTCGCGGCGCTTTTGCTCGTCCACGACTTCATCCGCATCGGCGCTCGTCATCTTTCGGCCCAGCGGCGTCTT
>JBKDPX010000317.1:0-731 GCA_046342165.1 Phycisphaerales bacterium
GTGATCATCCATCCTTCGGCGCGCGATCGAAACTCACAGTGTCTGCGCGACACCACGCCGTCCGGATCGCTGATCACCACATCACACTGGGCGCTTCTGCCGGCGACATAGGGCTCGGTCCGGGCCTCGATTCGAATCAAATCGCGAACCGGACCGACAAGCGGTTCCAATTCAAGCGGCGGCATCAGCATGTGCGTGCTCACGTGTTGTCTTCCTGTCGAAGCGTTCCGAAACGCTCTTCTGATGTCGCGGAGGGATCAATCGTATCGTGTTGCTCGGAAGGAAGCGTCATTCGAAAAACACAACCACGCCCTTCGGCGGATTCCACGACGATACGACCGCCGTGCGCATCGCATACGCGCTTGGCGACCGCGAGTCCCAAGCCCGTGCCCTTCACTCCCTTTGTCGTATTGAAAGGTTCGAACACCCACATCAACTTGCTATGTGGAATGCCGGGACCGTTGTCCGCGATGGTGATCTCAAGTCGAGGCCGATCGCCGATTCGGTCGTTTTGAGTCGAAGGGCTGAACGATTCCCCGCGAACACCGGCGTCGTTCACATCCGCTCGAAGAGATGCGCGAAGCGTGACAGCTCCCGTTTCCTGCGGCACGGCTTCGATCGCGTTCGCAAGAAGGTTCATCACGGCTTGATGCAGCATCGAGGCATCGACGGCGATCGGCGGAATATCAGATTCACAGTCGACAATCAGAGCGATCTTTTTCGCCCTGCAC
>JBKDPX010000318.1:0-4734 GCA_046342165.1 Phycisphaerales bacterium
CTCACCTCTCCTGCTACAACCTCACCTACGAACCCAACACCGCGATGCACGTGAGACTTGGTCGCGGCGAATTCACGCCCGTTGATGAGGATGTCGAAGTCGACATGTTCCTGTTCGCCGCGCAAACGCTGAAACAGCGCGGCTTTCAGCGCTATGAAGTATCCAACTACGCGCGACCCGGAATGGAATGTCAACACAATCTTGCATATTGGCGACAACGCGACTGGCTCGCGGCCGGTCCGTCCGCGAGCGCACACATGCAGGGGCATCGCTGGAAGAACATGCCGCGTCTAGATGACTATCTCGACAAGCCATCGAGCGGTGCAAGCAGCGCGACCGATCACGAGTTGCCGGATGAACGACGCGCCTTAGGCGAGTTGCTGATGACCGGACTTCGGTTGTCCGAAGGACTCGACGCGGCTGATGTCATGATTCGTGCCGATCGACTCGGCGCACTAGCACGGGTTGAACGCGTGCGAGCGAGGCAGATCGCGCAGGGACTCATGCACGACGACGATTCAAGACTCATTCTCACCGACGAGGGGATCCTCGTCGAGAACCGCGTCACCGTCGACTTTCTTGCCGCCATCGACCCCGCCTGAATCGTCAGGACGCTTCAACTTCAGGCGTGACAACACGCCTCGCAGATCCTTGGGCCAGCCGGTGCGGACATCGATAACATCGCCCGTCACGGGATGCTCGAACTTCAATCGATGCGCATGCAACGCCAATCGACTCGCGGCAGGTCCGCCGCGCGGTCCGTACAGACCGTCTCCGACGATCGGCGCACCGATGGCCTCCATATGCACGCGAATCTGATGCAGTCTTCCTGTCACCGCGCGGCATTCGACAACCGCGCCCAGTCCTGACTTGCTGATGACGCGATAGGCAGTGACCGCGGGTTTGCCTGCGGAACTGACACGCGCCAACTTGCGCACACGACGATTATCAGCCTCGTACTCGGCGATAGGCTTTCGAATCACGCCGCTCTCGTGCTTCGGAGCGGGCTGTACAACGGCCCAGTAATACTTGGAGATCCGACGCTCTTCAAACGCCTTTCGCAAACCGTCGTACGCGCGCGGGCGCAGCGCAACCACGAGCAGTCCGCTTGTTTCACGATCGAGTCGATGAAGCAGGCCGAAATCACGACTCTTCCCAAGATTCTGGAGCTTCGCCCCGTGTCGGGCAAACAGGCCGTTCAGCAGCGTATCGTGCTCGTGTCCGAGTCCCGGCTGCGTGACCAAACGCGCCGGCTTTTCAATAATGATCAGATCGTCGTCTTCAAAGTGAATCTTGAAGTTGATGGCTTCGTTGGGCGTGATGGAGAGATTCAACGGGACTCCTCTGCTTGCGCCCGGGAGAGATACCACGAAAGTCCCGGATGATTCGCCGCGACGTGCGAGGCCAAAATCTTCAAGGCTTCGACATCCGACATCGTACCCGCCGCGACGATCGAGGCACAGGCTCGAATCTGCGATTCGTGCAACACCAATCGCTGCTGATTCGGGCAGGATCGACACAATCTTTCATCAGCGATTACCGTCCTCGACCAATCGATCCAGTGCCCGTCCAAGCCGATCACCGCGCAATCAGCGCCGCGGCGAACTCCGCCATCGATGACTCGTGCACGGAATCTCCGCTCGAAATCCGCTGACGAAGCTGCCGAATCGGAAGGATCAAAGCGGTGAAACCTCGTCGGCGACATCCCGCCATGTTCAAGCAACATGGATTCGATGTCCGCGATACTACCGTCGCTTTCGTCTGCTGAGATATCGGAGAACCAGAGATCGGTTGTCAGCCACGGGAATCCGCGATGCGCCGGATCAATCAACATGGATCTGATCAGATGCGTCGTGATCGCAGATGGCGAGACAATCAACTGAAAGGAGCCGAAGGACTTCAAACTCGCGTGCGCGGAGATCGATACCTCACGAGCCATCGCATCGACGACCTCGAAACGATCGCACAGAATGCGCCCCCGGCCGCCTATGCCGGGCAGCGCGTGGTCACGCTGATCCACGATGTCGTATGTTCCATCATCATTCATGGCCGGAAGATTGAACGCCGCGAATGCACGGGTGTCGACCTCCGCTACGATCATTCGATGGATGCTTTGTACAGGATCATCGACGCCAATTCGAACCGTGCACGCGAGGCGATGCGAGTGCTCGAGGATATCGCCCGCTTCGCACTCAACGATGCCGCTCTCTCCTCCGCGTACAAATCCCTTCGCCACGACTTTCAGGCCGCGATCGACCTCATCGCACCCGACCGATCCGCGCTGATCGCCTCCCGCGATACCCCGGGTGACGTCGGAACCGCGATCACAACAACATCGGAGCATGTGCGAAGCGATCTGCATGCACTTGCCGGCGCGAACGCATCACGACTCACAGAGGCTTTGCGTTCCATCGAAGAAGCAGTAAAGCTGCTTCCAGGCGCCACAAGCACGGCCTTCGAATCGCTTCGATACCGCGCATACGAGGCAGATCGATGTCTCACCGCGCGACTTCGCGCACACTCACGCAAGGCTCCGAAACTTTGCGTGTTGATCACCGAGACGCTCTGCCGACTGCCTTGGATTCAAGTCGTCGAGCGAGCCATAGACGGCGGCGCAGATGCGATACAACTGCGTGAGAAGAACTTGGAAAGCGATGAGTTGCTCCGGCGCGCAAGATCGCTCGCTCGTCTTTGCGACGGAAGAGGCGTGACATGCTTCGTCAACGATCGACCGGACATCGCACTGCTCAGTGGCGCACACGGCGTGCACGTCGGTCAAACGGATCTCCCTGTTTCCGCTGTTCGCGAACTCGCGGGATCGCGATTGATCGTCGGCGTGTCTACGGGAAATCTGATCCATGCGGAGCGCGCGCTCGCGGATGGCGCCGATCTCTGCGGAGTCGGCCCGATGTTTCACACCTCGACCAAACACAAGCCCGTCATCGCGGGGCCCGAGTATCTGCGTGATTACATCGAGCGTTGCCCCCTCCCCCACCTCGCCATCGGCGGCGTCACACCGGAGAATGTGCTTCAATTGAAAGCGGTCGGGTGTCGTGGAATCGCGGTGAGTTCTTGTGTGTGTGATTCCCGCGAACCTGAAGCAGTGTGCGCCGACTTGCTCGCGAAACTCACATCTTAAAGTCACGGTAGTGCTTCAGCCAATGCACGATCGTTCGCGCCGAGGCGTCGGTTTCCAAATTGCACACAGATCCCTCGATCAACGAACCGAGCGTTGTCTTCTCGAGGGTCGTCGGTATCAGCGCAACTTCGAAGGCATCTTCCGCGGGATCCACCGCGGCGACGGTCAACGACACGCCGTCCAATGTCACGCTTCCCTTCGGGATAATGCACTCCATCGCCGCGCGCACAGTTCGCAGACGAACCCGCCACTGATCGTGTGTTTGAACGGCGACGACTTCCGCCAACGCATCAACGTGCCCTTGCACGACATGTCCGCCCAGCAGTGTGCTCATGGTCGCGGCGTGCTCAAGATTCAGGGTCGAGCCTTCACGGAACCTCTCCAAATTCGTGCGCGCAAGTGTTTCAGGAATGATGTCGAAGACCAAACCCTCGGAATCACCCTCGACAGCGTGGGTCAGACAACAGCCCTGTACACAAATCGAATCGCCGCGTACGGGCTTGTACTCCCATCGAGGCGCCTGCACATGCCACCGAATTCCCGATTCGGTCCGAAACGACCGCGTCAGGGTCCCTGTAGCTTCGATGATGCCTGTGAACATGTCGGATGGTTCGCCCGCTCCCGCATGATCTCAACTCCTATCGTAACGGATAGTCCGCGACTCTCCCGAACCTCGTTTGACGCACGGTGCGGAAGTCCCGATACTAAGACAAGAACGGTCCGACGGACCGGTTCAGGTTTCGACGGAAAGGTGTTCGCGCATGACATTCGGCTCATTGACTCGCCACATTCTCTGTTGCACTCTCTTGGCCGCAACGCCTCTTATAGGCACCGCGTGCTCGGGTGGTTCAGGCTCATCTCGATCCGCCGCCACCAAATCCGATCTCGGCGTGGATGTAACTTATGACAACTGGCACAAGATCGGCTACGACCTCAGTTGGATCGGGTATCCGTTCGGAAAGCTCGACCGTCGTCAACGCGTCGTGCAGTTTCAGGCTTATGACGATATTGTGATCGCCCAAAGTTCCGATTCAACCGTCACGATCCTTGAAGCTTCCACAGGCAAGCGTCGCTGGGGCTCCGAAATCTCCTCGCCGCTTACCCGTTACATGGGTCTTGCGAAGGATCCCTCAGATTCAAACCGGATCAATGTCTGCAGCGAGTCGGAACTTTTCGTGCTCGCCATTTCCAACGGCGCGCTGCTGAGCCGTCAACAGTTCGAGCGAGTCGTCAGCACCGCTCCCCTCATGGTCGGGGAAACCGTGGTCTTCGGCACCAACACCAACGAGTTGTACGCGCACGGCACGCGATTGGGCAATCGCGCTTGGGGCATGATCACGGATGGCGGTTATGCCGGTGCGCCGATTCTCGTCGGCGATACCATCGCCACCGTCGCCCAAAGCGGCGCGGTTCAATTCCTCACATCTCGCGGCAAGCTCCTTGGGGATCGACGCATCTACGGAGGCGTTGAAACCGAACCGGTCACCAACGGGTCGAAGATGATTGTCGCAAGCCTCGATCAATCCTTATGGGGTTTTGATCCTTTCTCCGCGGCGGTCTGGCGCTATCGCGCAACTGCCCCTCTTCGTGTTCAG
>JBKDPX010000319.1:0-2129 GCA_046342165.1 Phycisphaerales bacterium
GCAGCGACGCTGGTACTACGCGCCTTTTGATTTCAGCCACCTCAGCGATCTCGGCTTCGAGTCGCTGTCATTGCTTGAACTGGATTCATTGATCCGCGCCGCGGCATGTCCCGCCGATTTGGACGACTCCGGCGGAATTGATGGCGATGATCTTGTGGAGTTCTTCAATCGATGGGAATCCGCGGCGATGGATTTCAACGGAGATGATTCCACCGACGGCGATGATGTCATCGCATTCTTCGAGGCCTGGGATCGTGGTTGCCCGTAATTCCGCCCACTCACGAAACATCGGGTTATGTTCGGTGTCCATCGTCGTTTCGAACCCCGCCCGTTGAGTGAATGGTCTTGCGAAACTGAGAGTTGCGGATATCCTGAACCGTTCCCGAATCCACGATTCGGGTCGGGAAGCAATATTCAGTACGAAAGGCCGATCCATGCGGTTGATTGTTTCCGTTGGTGTCTGTGCTGGTCTGGCGAGCGGAGTCTTCGCGGTTGGTGGCGCAACGGCGCCGCGTGATGCCGCAACTTCGACACTGCTCGATGTGAAGGCCCCGGGCGCGTATCACCCCGAGCATGTGTTGGTGCGATTCAAGGTCAAATCGAAGCCGGAACACATCAAGCGGGTGTTGAAGTCGATCAAGTCGCGCGGCTTGGTGCATTCGTACGCCGCGGTTCCGGGTTTGTATTGCATCAAGGTCGAAGGCGGAACGGTTGACCGCGCGATCAGAACATTGAAGAAGAGCTCGATTGTTCAATATGCCGAGCGCGATCTGTTCCGCAGCGCATTGGCGCAGGAAACTCCGTACGGCATCGTGATGGTCGGCTCGGAAACCGTTTGGGCGACGGCAGGCGCGCATTCCGCCGGCGCGGGAGCCCGGATCGCGGTGCTTGATACCGGCATCGATTTCGGTCACCCGGATTTACCCGCCGTGGTTGCTTCGGAGACCTTTATTCCTGGCGAATCCGTTGATGATCTCAACACGCACGGCACGCACTGTTCGGGAACCGTACTTGCGTTGAACAACGACATCGGTGTCGTCGGCGTGGCTCCGCAGGCCTCGCTCATGATCGGCAAAGTGTTGGGAAATGGCGGATCCGGCGCATCCTCCGGTGTGATGGCCGGTTGCCAGTGGGCCTTTGATAACAACGCGGACATCATCAGTATGTCGCTCGGCGGCGGCGGCCCCTCTCAGGCTGAGCAAGATCTGTATCAGGCGATTCACGATGGCGGCACGCTCGTCATCGCCGCCGCCGGCAACTCCAACACCGATGTTCCTTCTTATCCGGGTTCATACCCGTCCGTGTTGTGTGTCGCGGCGATTGATTCCAACTATCAACGCGCCGGCTTCTCCAACTTCGGTCCGTCCATCGACATCACGGGCCCCGGCGTCGGCGTGTTGTCCACAATTCCCCAGATTGACGCCAATGTGACTTGGAACGAGTCCGCCCGCGACGGCAATCCTCTCACGGGCAGTCAACTCGGAACGATCACCGCACAGGTCTACTCCTGCAACCAAGGACTGAGCGCCGCTGATTTCCCCGCGGCCGTTTCCGGCAACATCGCGCACATTCGCCGCGGTGGAGCGACCTTCGCGTCCAAGGTGCAACTGGCCGCCGAAGCCGGCGCTGTCGGTGTGGTGATTTCAAACAACGCCGCGGGCAATTTCAACGGCACGTTGAACGGTGGTTCGTCGATGATCGTGCTCGGGATCTCTCAAGCCGACGGTGATGAACTGCAGACACTCGACGGAACAAGCGTCACGCTGACCAACGGTCAGGTCGGACATACCTACGCGTCTTACTCCGGCACCTCGATGTCGACCCCGCACGTCGCAGGCATCGCCGGTTTGATGGTCGCTTCTCGTCTGCCGGGTTATGTCTCCGCATCCGAACTGCGCCTCGCGCTTGAATCGTCGGCACAGGATCTCGGTGATCCGGGTCGCGATGATCTCTTCGGACACGGGCTCGCTCGCGCCGATCTCGCGATCCGTTGGATGAACGAAAACGGCATCTGTCCCGCGGATTGGAACGATGATCGTGGCGTCGATTCCGACGATGTGATCGATTTCTTCCGCGATTGGAACGCCGTTGACGCAGACTTCAACCGCGACGGCGAAACCGACACGGAC
>JBKDPX010000320.1:0-1401 GCA_046342165.1 Phycisphaerales bacterium
GTGCAATCGGCGGGAATGAAGACGGAACCTTCCTTGGCGGCGGTGTTGGGAGAAACGAATCCGAACCCGCGCGCGTTCTTACGGAATGTACCTTCGACGCGACCACCCATCGAACCGATGGAAGGGAGCGTGACGGTGCCATTGAGATTCACAATGACAAGCTTCTGCTCCGAGAGTTCGCGCACGGCGGTCTCGAAGTCGGACTTTTCATTTTCAGGAATGTTGAGGTCCCGCGCGAGTTCGCCGATGCGAGCGGGGACATATTCGTCGTGCTTGAGGTGATCGAGCAAACGACGAGCGTACTTTGATGTCATACCGAAGGGTAGGCGAGGGTCGGCGATCGCTTTTCAGCAGGAAGCCGCGTATTTCTCGAAGGTCGCGCGGAAGGCGCGGGGGTGCACTCCCAGTTGGCGGCGCACCTTTTCGAGTGATGCACAGCTGTCCTGAGCGCCCATGAGCGGCATGCCATCGTCGTGGGGCAGAAGTCCGCCCGCACCGATGAGGGACGCTCCCTTGGCGATCAACGATGAGATCTTGCCCGGAACGCCGAACGGCTGAAGATGCGTGTTGGCGCCCGGAATGCGATCACGCATGAAGGTCAGCATGTCCGGCCAGGTCAGCACCTCGGATCCGACGAGGTTGTAGACCTCTCCCACCGCTTCGGAGCGCTCGAGCGCGGCTGAAACCGAGATTGCCACATCTTCAACCGCGATGGGCTGGATGGAGGGATCTTCGAGGTTGATGGAACCCAGCGGCACGCGCTTATCTTCGACCATGCGCTGGAAGTACGGGATGAAGATCCAAGGATTGGCTTCGCCTTTGACCCAACCTTTGACCATGGCGATGAATTCGCTTTCGACGCCGTGGATCATGCCCGGACGCATGATCGTCCAAGCCAGGTTGCTCAATCGGACGCACGACTCGGATTCCCATTTGCTCTTCTGATAATCGCAGACACCGTCTTCAGAGACACCGAGAGCAGAGATTTGAATGAACCGCGAAACGCCGCGGGATTCGCACGCGCTGACGAGATTGCGCGTCGCATTCACGTGCTGGCCTTCGAAGGTCTTGCCGGCCATTCGATCTTCGCGCAGGATTCCGATGCAGTTCACGCAAGCGTCGGCTCCGGCGATGAGTTCCTCGGCGCGTCCGGACTCGAGAACATCGCCGATGACGAGCGAAAGGCGGGGATTGCCTGCAACGGGCAGGACGCTTTTCGCCTTGTCGCGCGAGCGGACGAGTGCACGCACGGCGTAGCCGCGGCTGAGGAGTTCACGAACGATGGTGCGCCCGACGAATCCGGTAGCGCCCGCGACAGCGACAGTGCGAATGGTCTTCATGCGGCGGAAGTGTAGGTGCGAACGAGGGCTGTTTTCCCGTCCGGAGTCGGTCTCAAAACGC
>JBKDPX010000321.1:0-1759 GCA_046342165.1 Phycisphaerales bacterium
ACCCGCAAGACCGCCGCCCGTCCACGCGGATTTGAAGTTCTCAAGAGTCGCCTTGCCTTGCAGAATCGGCGTGACGGCGCCGGTGACGCTTGTCATGTCCGAGCCTGCGGGCTGCAGCGCGATCAACAGCAACCAAAGCGCAGGGCCGATGGCGAGCACCGCAAGCGCGATCCCGGTGACGAACAAGAACGCCGAAAGCCATGCCGGACGTTTCATCATGCGTCGGCCCTCGACATTCTGAGGTTAACGAGACTCAGACAGAGGATCAACACAAAGAGCAACAGACCGATCGCGGAGGCAAGGCCGTACTCGCCCTCCTCGAACGCGATGCGATAGATGAGCGGCACCATCGTTTGTTGCGTGGCCGGAACGCCTCGCAGCGTCACGAACACTTCCTCAAACACCTTCAGCGCCGCGATCGAACTCACGACGCCGACCAGCGCGATGGAGGGGCGAAGCGCCGGGAGCGTGACGGTCGTAAAGGTTTTCCAAGGTCCCGCACCGTCGAGCGCCGCGGCTTCGCGCAGCGTGGTCGGCACGCCCGCCAAGCCGGCGAGGAAGATCATCATGTAAAAGCCGAAACCCTTCCACAGCGTGACGGACATCGCGGCGATCAGCGTGAATGGATGCGTCGTCAGCCACGCGACCGGCGGCAGTCCGATGCCGACGAGCGCCGCGTTGATCAATCCTGAATCCTCATCGAGCAACACGCGCCACGCGAGCGATGCGACGATGCCGGGCGTGATCACGGGGAGGAACAACAGCACCCGCAGGAAGTTCATGCCCTTCAATCGCGCATCCACGACGATCGCCGCCATAAGGCTGACGACGATCAACGCGGGAGTGACGAGTAAGTACAACAGGCTGTTGACCAGACATGCCCAAAAGCGTTCGCTCGTTAATGCGCGAACATAGTTGTCGATGCCCGCAAAGCGAGGAGGCGTGAACGCGTTGAAGTTCGACGCCGAATACCAGACGACTTGAAGCGCAGCGAAAATCGAAAATGTCAGCAGGATCGCGACCGCCGGCGCAAGATAGATCCACGCGATTGATTGTCCGCGTCGTGCGTTCATGCGCCGCGGCTCCCTTCAAGACGCTTCGGTCGAGGCACACATCCGATCGACGCCGAAGGTTCCTCGCTGAGGCTCGCGTTCCATTCATCATCGACAAGCGTCATCGCCGCGCGCAGGTCGCGACCGTTCAACAGCACAGCCTTGAATTGTTCTTCGAACGAGCGGCGAAGCGCGGGCCAACTTCCAAGCGCCGGTGTGAACGCGACGGCATCGCGAACGGTCATCGCCGCGACCTTGCGGGCCTCATCAACTTTCTCGACGATCTGACTTGTGAAGAACGGATCGTCGAGCGCCTTGGTGACGCTCGGCATCACCGCCGCGCGCTTGCAGAGCATGGTCTGCGATTCGCCGTTGGTCATGAACGCGGCGAGTTTCGCCGCGAGTTCCGGATGACGGCTCTTTGCGAGCACGCTGAGCGCCATCACTGGCATATGAATGCGCCCCAAATCACCGACGAGACCGGGCTTGACGATCGTGGATTCGAAGACCGTCGGCGCCGCGTCTTTGATGCGTTTCAGAAAGTTCGGGCCGGTGTTGATGGCGGCCAGTCGTCCGTTTTGGAACAGGTCGGTCAGATGCGCGTGGCCGCGCGTCGCCGCTTCCCGCGGCAATGCGCCCGCGAGATACAGGTTGCGCCAGATGCTGAGATACGCGACGACGCGGTCGTCACTCAGCGATGCGCGCAG
>JBKDPX010000322.1:0-4070 GCA_046342165.1 Phycisphaerales bacterium
CTTCAGCGTCGATCCCGATGCCGTTGTCGCTCACCGCAACACTCAACGCGTCGGTCGACTGCTCCACCTGCACGGAAACGGTTCCGCCCGCCGGCGTGTACTTCAATGCGTTGCCGATCAGATTGTGCAATACCAACGTCAACTTGTCCCGGTCACCGCTGAAGTTCACGAGTTTCGGCGGCAGATCGAACTTCAGCGTGATTTCCTTGTCCTCGGCTTGCGCCTTGAAATCCGCTTCGATGTCTTCGAACATCGCGGCGGGATGCACATCATCGTTTCTCAACGAGAGACTTCCGGCTTCGATTTCGCTGACCGACAACATGTCCGACACGATGCGTTCAAGACGACGGACTTCACCATTGATGACATTGAGACACTTGGCGCGTACGCCCGCATCGGCTTCGACTTGGTCGGTCAGAGTTTCGAGATACAACCGGATATTCGTCAGCGGCGTTCGCAGTTCATGCGTCGCCTGCGTGACGAATGCGTTTCGACTTTCATCCGCCACCCGCTGCTGCGTCACATCTTCGATGAGCATCATCGTCGCACCGACATCGCCTCGTCGAAGCGGCTTCACCGTCATTCTGAACACCGTGCGTTCATGGTGCTCGGTGTCACCTGTCACTTCCACGGTTGCGCGCTTGCGTTGCACGACCGCATCGCGCAAGACCTTCGCTGAGTCGGCGCACGTCACAAGCTCGTCGATCGTCGACCCCGCGAGCGTTTCGCGTCGGCGTCCGAGCGTCACCGCCGCCGCGCCGTTGGCGTACTCCACGCGACCTTGCGAATCGAGCACCAACACGCCCAGCCACAAACCGTCGAGAGCGCCGGCATTCGTGTTGTCGCCGATCGATGAGCCGCCCGTGAGCATCGAAACCGTCTTCGCGCTCACCTGATCACGCAACCGCTCGAGTTCGGCAAGCAGCGTATTGAGTCCCGCGGCTTCAACGCCGAACTTCGCATTCAATCGCAACTCGTCGGCGCGCACGCGCCCCTCGGCGGCCGCGCCGAGCGCGCTCTTGACCGCCCGCATACCCGCAAACGCCTTGCGAATCGCAGGAATGCACGCGAACCAGGCGGCGAGCGCAACCGCACCGGCAAGTGCGATATCTGTTGTTTTTTGAATGTCCGAACGCTCCGAATCAACGATCCATGCCGCGGCGATCGTCAGCATCACGACAATCGCAGCACCCCACGAAGCGATGACGCTCCATGAGATCGCGAGGGCTTGCGATGAAGCCTTCTCGAAAGTCTTCGGGTTTGGCGGATCGGATCTCAAACTCACGAATCCCCCTGTAAACGCCACGACACACCGTCGCGCTTCATGGGGATCTATCGGTCCTCCGGATACGGGATTCGACCGCCTCCGGGCGAAGCGCGTCTGAACGCAAGGTCCGAAAGTCCGTTTATTCCGTCTGTAACACCGTTGCCGACATGCGCGAGCAACCGTCTTCACACAATCTTGACGCAGTGATAACAAAGCCGTAACGAGTCCGACGGGTGAGCATGGCACTATTTGCGCAAGTCGGGCGACTGAACACACGCACGACTTGAGGTTCACATGCATGCAATCGCCCGAAACGGCACGGTCCGAGCCTTTACGCTGATTGAACTGCTGGTCGTCATCGCGATCATTGCGTTGTTGATCAGCATTTTGCTTCCGTCACTCGGCGCCGCGCGAGACACGGCGCGCACGACCAAATGCGCGAGCAATCTGCGCCAGTTCGGAATCGGATTCCTTTCGTACTCCAATTCCAACAAGGGCTTCCTCAGTTCCGGCTCTTGGGACAACAACCGCGTCGAGGGCTACGGCACGCTCGACACCACAGGTTGGGTCGCGGATCTCGTCAACGGCGAGTACTGCATCCCCGGCAATCTGCTCTGTCCCAACAGTCCCGCGCGCGCATCACAATCACTCAATGCCGCACGCGCGAACTCCAACGGATTCAACTCCGTCACACCCGCGGACATCGATTCACTCATCACGCGCGGCTTCAATACCAACTACTGCCAAACCTGGGCGATGGCTCACACCGATGTGAAGGACCATCGCCAACTCGGCAATTACAAAAACGTGACGACACTTCGCGGTCCGCTCAACGAGCGCAGCATCGGCAATACGTCGACACCGTCATTGGTGCCGTTGCTGGGTGACGCCACGATCATCGCGAATCCCGAAGATGCGGACATGGTGTACTACAAGGGCGAAATGCTCATCGGCGCCAAGGTGCTGACCGACGGTCCGTATCCGCAATCACGCGTTCCGGGACAATCGGGCCCGGGCACCGGCCGTCAGGATTTTGACGATCTCGGTCCGGCGCACGGCAAGAGCCAGAAGATCAACGACGGCATTCACGATCACGACAAGTTCTACGGCCACCTGCTCTTCGCCGATGGTCACGTCTCCGCGTTCTCTGACAGCGGCAAGCGTGACGGCGAATGGGGTGCGACGTCAGGAACGAACAACGGTTACACCACCGCCGTGTACGACGAGCTCGAAGGCAAGGTCTATGGCGGTTGGCTCACGAAAACAGGCTTGAACTGGTGAGGGTGGCGTCCGCGCGGACGCCCGAAGAGTTTCGGAGATTTCGAGAGGAGTTCGTATGAAGAAGTTGGCGCTTTTGTCCGTCGCCGCTTGCGCCTCGTTCGCCGCGGCACAGAACGTGAAGTTCAACGAAGTCATGATCAATCCGCCGGGCATCGATAACGGCAATGAGTACATCGAGCTTCGAAGCGATGTGCCGAACATGTCGCTCAACGGCCTCACGATCGTCGTCATCGAAGGCGATGTGATTCCCGCGGGCACGATCGATCAGGCGATCAGCTTGAACGGTCTCTCAACCGGCTCCAATGGTGTTCTCCTCTGGCGTGACAGCGTCAATGTGCTGTCGCCGGCTCCGGAGAGCGCGACAACCGTGAATGTCGCCGACTTCGTGCCCGATCTCGAAAACGGCGCGAACACCTTCCTCATCGTCGAAGGCTTCACCGGCGCCGTCAATCTTGATCTCGACATCGACAACGACGGAACGCTCGACTCCACTCCGTGGACGCGCGTTGTCGATGCTTTCGGCCATCGCGAAGGCAATGCGCCGGACTTCGGATTCCAATACGCCACGCAAGTCGGTGGCATCGATTCCGGCGACCAGCGCGGCTTGCTCGACGGCTACACGCCGGACATGTTCGTCCGCCTGTGCGACTGCGCGTACGGCATGGATGTGCTCGGCGTGGCACCCGGACCGTACTTCGCCGATCCCGCCGAGAACTCCCCGGTCGGCGCCGGCTGTTCCTTCCCGTTCAACGATTGGACGAGCAACCCCGGATCGCTGCTGCTCGATGCCAACTGCGTGCCGACCTGCGCGTGGGCCGCTGACGGTTGCTTCGCCGATTTCACAAACGACGGCGGCATCGACGGCGATGACGTGATCTCATTCTTCGCGGAGTGGGACGCCGCGGGACCCTGCGCCGACGTGGACGCCTCGGGCGGCGTTGATGGCGATGACGTCATCTTGTTCTTCGGATCGTGGGATGCGGGCGGAGCCGGCGGTACGGGCTGCTGAGCGTGCGGAACATAGCGAGAGAGAGAAAAACCCCGCTGAAAAGCGGGGTTTTTTATTGATCATGATGGCAACCGGATCTCAGCCGCCTTTGCTGGCCATGTAGTTCGGACTCTCTTTCGTGATCAAGATGTCATGTGGGTGATTCTCGATCACCGTTGCGTTCGTCACGCGGCAGAATCGCGCATGCTCGCGCAACTCCTCGATGGTGCGGCAACCGAGATAGCCCATGCTGCTCCTGAGTCCGCCGACCAACTGATACACGAAGTCGGCAAGACTGCCGCGATACGGCACGAGCCCCTCGACGCCTTCGGGCACGAATTTCTGCGTCGCCTTTCCGTCGGCGCCGATCTTCTCCGCCTGACGATAGCGATCCGCGCTTCCCGCGTTCATCGCGCCTTCGCTTCCCATTCCGCGATAGCTCTTATAACGTCTTCCGGAACTAATGACCAACTCGCCGGGCGACTCCTCAAGACCCGCGAACAGCGAACCCATCATGACGACGCTCGCGCCTGA
>JBKDPX010000323.1:0-2003 GCA_046342165.1 Phycisphaerales bacterium
GGCGTCTCGGCGATCTGGTTGATGCCGATTCACCCGTCACCAAGCTATCACGGCTACGACATCACGGATTACAAGGCGATCAATCCCGAGTACGGCACGATCGAAGACTTCAAGACGCTTGTCGCCGAGTGTCGCAAGCGCGGCATCGAAGTCATGATTGATCTTGTCATCAACCACACATCGGACAAACACCCTTGGTTCATCGAGGCGATGAATCCCGAATCACCGATGCGTGATCGATACATCTGGAGCGCCACCGATCCCGGATGGAAAGGGCCCTGGAATCAAATCGTCTGGCACAAGCGCGGCGATCAATGGCTCTACGGACTGTTCTATCACGCGATGCCCGATCTCAATTTCCGCAACGATGATGTGACGCGCGAGGTCCGTGACATCGTGAACTTTTGGACGATGGACATCGGCGTCACCGGACTTCGACTCGATGCGATCCGCCACTTGATCGAAGAGGGTCAGGTGCAGGAGAACACGCTCTCGACGCTGAAATGGCTCGGAGAGTTTCAGAGTCACATTCGACGGGCGACGCCGCAGGTTTTCACGATCGGTGAAGTGTGGTCTCCATCCAAGGATTCGGCGAGGTACGTTCCCGCCGCGATGGATGCGACCTTCGACTTTGAATTGGCCACGGCGATGATGAACGCCGCGAAGAGCGGTGATGCGACGGGTCTGCGAACCAAAGAGCGCGAAGTGATCGGGCTCTATCCAAGCGGCGGGTACGGACGATTTCTCACGAATCACGATCAGAATCGAGTGATGTCGGAGTTGAACGGCGATGAGGGCAAGGCGCGCGCTGCCGCAGCGCTGCTGTTGACGGGGCCCGGGGTGCCGTTTGTGTACTACGGCGAAGAGATCGGAATGAAGGGGGCGAAGCCCGATGAGTTGATCCGTACGCCGATGCAATGGGAGGGAGTGGAAGGCGGCGGGTTCACTCTCGGGAAGCCGTGGCAACCGTTCGCCTCGGATGCGAGCACGCGCTCGGTCAGAGCGATGGATCACTCATCCGATTCGTTGATCTCGCTTTATCGCGAGCTCGTGTCACTGCGAAACAAGTTCAAGTCCCTGTCGCGAGGCGAGACGATCGTTCTTGAGTGCGAAGAGAAGGCCGTCCATGCGCTTTTGCGATCAAGTCCGGGACATCCACCCGTGATCACGATCGTGAATGTCGGTGCGAAGCCGATTGCGGAAGTGAAGCTGACATGCGAGGGCAGCGCGCTCACCGGGGTGTATCGCGTTTCGACCCTGAAGGGCGATTACTTTCGCACGTTTGATGCGAAATTCGGCACGGGGGGCGGCCTGACATATGTGCTGAACGACGCACCGCTTCCCGCGTATGGATGCGCGGTCTTCGTTTTGACCCGCAATTGATCAGCCGCCGATTTCGATATTGCGCATGCGACCTTGGCGGAGGACATTCAATCGAAGTCGCTTGCCCGCGTCGAGTTCCGACACATTGCGCGTGAACTCTTCGATCGCGACGACCGCTTCACCCTCGACGCCGACGATGACATCTCCTGCGCGAAGTCCGGCTTCGGCGCCGATTCCGGCGGGGTCGATTTCAACGATGGACAGCGGTTGCATTTTTTCGACACCGAGATCACGCGCATAGGCGCGTGAGGTGCGCGCATCGAGGGGCCGCACAGATGCGCCGATCGTCGGGAGATACTCGTTACCGAGCGCCTTGCCGAGATCTCCGATCGTCGCTTTGACACTCTTCGCCCTTCCTTCACGCAGCAGATCGATCTTCGCTTCACTGCCGGGAGAACTCAGCGCGATGGCGTTTCGCATACGAAGTTCATTCAACGCCTTGCCTTGGAAACCGAAGATCACGTCCCCCACTTCGATCCCTGCCGCCTGGGCGGGGCTGTCTTCCGCGACTTGCGTGACCACAGCGCCTTGTTGCGCCTTGCAGGCGAGTTGCTCACGGGTCGCATCCTGGAGACGTAGGCCGAGCCAGCCGAGTATCACGCGCTGGTGCGTGATGAGTG
>JBKDPX010000324.1:0-16027 GCA_046342165.1 Phycisphaerales bacterium
TTCAGCTTCTCGCTGGATGTTCCGTTCCGCTGATCGTCGCGCATCGAAGGGTTCTCTGATACCCTTCTCGATATGAAGACGATTCGCCCAGCGTCGCTCCTGGTGAGCGCTGCCCTCTGCTCGATTTCCATCGCTCAACCATCCGGTGACGGTCCGCTGAATCCTCCGACCAACGGGATGAGGCGCGCAGACCCGACGTGGGTCGCCCTGCACGATTGCACCGCTCATATCGATCCGCTGAACACCATCAATCACGCCACGATCGTGATGAAAGCGGGTCGAATCGTCGCCGTTTTGCCCGGTGACAAAGGCGCTGACGGCATCGCGGGAACGGAGGACGATTCGCCCGCACGCATTCCTCTCGGCCCCCGCATCGTTCCGTCCACCGGCCTGCATGTCTATGCAGGATTTATCGATTCTTATGTCGAAGTCGACGCACCTTCGCCCACGGGCGATTCTCGCGCCATGCACTGGAACCCGAAGGTCACGCCGCAGCGAAACGCAACCGATGCGGGAGCCGTTGATCAAGGATTGGCGTCGTCCCTCAGACAACTCGGATTCGCCGCCGCCGTGATCTCCCCGCGAGACGGCGTGTTTCGCGGACAAGGTGCGCTGATTTCTCTGGCGAAACCCTCTGACGAACCGAGCGCCGACAAGCCCCCCGTGTATCTGCAACACACGCATCAGGCGATCGGATTCGACACCGGCGGCGGATACCCGTCTTCGCTCATGGGTGCTATTGCGTTGATCAGACAGACATTTTCAGACGCGGACTTTCAGGCGGCGCAACGCAAGTCGGGCTCAATCGTTGATGCGCCCAACTGCGTCGATTTGCTCTCCAAAGATGCCCCGCGGGAACTGCTTTGGGATTGCGCCGACGAACTCAATGTACTTCGAGCGGGCAAGATCCTGAAGGAGTTTGATCGTAAAGCCACCATCATCGGATCCGGAAGCGAATACCAGCGACTCGAAGCGATCAGAGCTGACGGCAGTGTGTTCATTCTTCCCTTGAACTTCCCGCGCACTCCCGATGTGTCCGACATCGGAAAGGTCAACGCCGTAGAACTCAAGACGATGATGGAGTGGGAGCACGCTCCGACCAATCCCCGCAGACTCCATGAAGCCGGCGTTGAGTTCGCCCTCACCACACATCGCATGCGCGATCGAAACGAGTTCTTCACCAACCTGCGCATGGCCATCGCGGCGGGATATCCGGAACAAGAAGCCCTGCACGCCCTCACGACGATTCCCGCAAAGCGACTTGGCGTCGATTCCGAGATGGGAACGATCTCAATCGGATCCATCGCGAATCTCGCTGTGTTTGACGGTCCGGTGTTCGATCGCCACACCAAGCATCGCGCCACATGGGTCGACGGCGTTGAGCACACATCGTATGTGGATCCCATCGAGATCGATGGTCGTTGGGATCTCACGCTCACCGGTGCGGCGCAGGCCGATCGATGGCTCGAGATCAACTCGACGAGTGATGTCACCATACATCGCAATGACAAGAGCGTGAAGGCAAGCAAGGTTTCGTACGTCGAGGGCATGCTGAGTTTCATGTTCGATCACGAACCGCTTGATGGCAAGGCGGGTTTGTTCCTGATGTCCGGCGCGATCACGACGGATACTTCGGGTGATGCCGCGACGATGACGGGTCGCGTCGCGCGACCGGACGGTTCATTCAACGATTTCGTCGCAACGCGCCGCAAGCCCGACCCTCTCTCGAAGTTCTCCGGTGCATACTCGCTGACGGCAAGTGAGGGATTTGCCGCGCCCGCAACGATCGTCGTGAAAGAAGTCGGTGAAGACGCGAAGAGTTGGAAGGCGTTTGTGCGTCGCGAGGCGGATGGTTCATTCGCGGATTTCGAACTCCGTGTGGTTCGAGCGACCAAGCGCACGCTGGTGCTCGAAGTTCCCGAAGGCGCGGCGCCCTGGAAATCATGGAACGCAGCGCGAATCGTGATTGACCGCAACAACGCCGGCGGATTCGACGCCGTCGTTCGCGTCGGTGGCGACTCGAGTTCATATAAGGTGCGTCGGCGTGACCGCGTCGAGAACGAGGCTCGCGGCGTGTGGAACGTTGTGAAGCACGGCGACCGCGAATCAACGGATGATCAACTGTCGATCGAGATCAAAGGGGAAGAGGTCACACTCGTCCTCCGCGAGAAGAACAAAGAGGCCGTGACAATCAAAGCCACCGACGTGAAGATCGACGGTGCCAACGTTCGTTTCACACACTCGCTTGAAGCGTGGGGGATTACGGGCGAATCCAAGGACACGGTCGTGATCGACGGTGATGTGATGTCCGGATCATCCGACTTCCCGGACGGTGGGAAACACACCTACCTCGCGATTCGCTCTGATGACAAGAAAGACGCCGAACGTCCCGAGTTTGCATGGCGACTTGAAGGGATCGCGAAGGATGTTCCCGTACCCTTCGGTCCGTACGGATTCATTGAGCGTCCGCGCGCAGTGATGACGGTCATCAAAAATGTGACCGTGTGGACAGGCGTCGGCGAAAAACTGAACGGTGCGACCGTGGTGATCGATGACGGACGCATCGCGTTCGCGGGTACCGGCGAAACCGGACTTCGAGTCGAGCCGCACGCGGAAATCATCGACGGTACGGGAATGCATCTGACGGCGGGAATCATCGACGCCCACTCACACACGGGAATCTCCGGCGGTGTGAACGAGGGCGCCCAGGCGATCACGTCAGAAGTAAGAATACAGGATGTCACAAATCCCGACGCCATCAGTTGGTATCGCCAACTGGCGTCCGGGGTGACAAGCGTGTTGTCGTTGCACGGAAGCGCGAACGCGATCGGCGGTCAGAGTCAGGTCGTGAAGATCCGTTGGGGCAGCGTTCGCCCCGAGGACATGCACTTCGAGGGCGCGATTGCGGGTATCAAATTCGCACTCGGCGAAAACCCGACGGGGAAGAACGGTGACGGCGGAAACGGCGGTCAGTATCCCGTTTCACGCATGGGCGTCGAAATGATCATTCGAGATCGATTCATGGTGGCGAGGGAGTACATGAATCGCGCCACCGACCCCGATCGTCGTCGTGATTATGAACTCGAAGCGATCGCCGAGATTCTGCGGGGCGATCGTTTGATTCACTGTCACTCGTATCGACAGGATGAGATCGTGATGCTCTGTCGAGTCGCCGAGGAGTACGGAATCAAGATCGGGACTTTTCAACACATCCTCGAGGGATACAAAGTCGCTGATGATGTGCGCGATCACTCGGGCGGCGGATCAGGCTTCGCGGATTGGTGGGCGTACAAACTCGAAGTGCAGGACGCCATTCCTCAGGGTCTGCCTTTGATGTACGACGTCGGTGCGAATGTGAGTTTCAACTCCGACAGCGATGAACTTGCGCGCCGCATGAATACGGAAGCGGCGAAGGCCGTGAAGTACGGCGGATTGAGCGAGAATGAAGCGTGGAACTTCGTGACTTTGAATCCCGCGAAGCAACTTCGAATCGACGATCGTGTGGGTTCGGTTGAAACCGGAAAGGTCGCGGATCTCGCGTTGTGGAACGGCAACCCCCTCAGTTCGATGAGCAAGTGCGTCGCAACCTGGGTCGACGGCGTGAAGTTGTTCTCGATCGAAACCGATGCCGCGATGAGAGAGCGAATCACAAGTGAACGCCAGCGCCTGATTCAGCGTGTGCTCGCCGGCCCCGAAAGAAAGCGCTCGGAAGAGGGTGGAGCGCGAGCAGACGGCGGAAGAGCGGGCGGCACTCGCGAAGGCGGCCGTCGTCGACGTCGGCCCGAGGACGAGATGATGCTGGAGCGCGTTCGCGAAGCGCTCCTGCGCGAGCACTATTCCGGACGCATTCGCGATACGCGCGGCGTCTGCGGCTGCGGTCTTGAGCATGACGCCTATCGTGAGGAGTGAGGTTCACATGAAGACCACAGGAAAGCTCATCGCGCTCGCACTCTGCGGCGTTTCGCTCGTCGGCTGCGTGCAACGACGCATGTACATCACCAGCGAACCCGTCGGCGCGCGCGTGACCGTCAATGACGTCGAGGTCGGGATCACGCCCGTCGAAGTCGATTTCACGTTCTACGGTGATTACGACATTCTGCTGGTCAAAGACGGTTTCGAACCGCTTCGTCAGGTGCGGGCCGTGAAGGCTCCCGTATGGCAGATTCCTCCGTTCGATCTGGCGGCAGAGGCCGTTCCCGGTCGTACGCGACACGAAGTGAAACTTCATTTTGTGATGCAGCCCGCGCTCGAGTCGTCTCAAAGCAAGGAAGAGTTCGAAGCCGCGCTCATCGATCGCGCCAAAGCCGCATCTCAACAGGCGGTTCCTGATCAGTCGGATCAGTGATCACTATACAAATCGAGAGGGAACGCCGACGACGGTTGCGCCGTCCGGAACATCTCGAATCACTACCGCGCCCGCGCCGACCGTCACGCGTTGGCCGATCTTTACGCCCGGCAGGATTTTCGCGCCCATGCCGATCATCGTGTCGCGCCCGACTTTGACGTTACCCGCCAACGCCGCAGTCGGAGCGATGTGCACGTTGTCGTCAAGTTCACATTCATGTTCGACAACCGCACCGGTGTTGATGATGCAGTGTGCGCCCACGCGTGCAAGCGTGTGCACCACGGCACCGGGCGCGACGAATGTCCCCGCACCGATGGTCGCGTAGTCGCTGACCGACGCGTGTGGATGAATAATCGATCTGGCGTTGCCGCTCGCGCGGTCCAAAAACTCTCGCCGCGCCGCAATCGCACCGATGCACAGGATCCATTCATGATCGAATGTGAAATCCCGTAATGCGCCGAGTCTGGTGACTTCAATGCGCGAGACAGTCGGTGTGCTCGCGTCGTCATACACGCCACGAACGACGATTCCGCTGTTGTCCGCGGCGTTCGCGACCGCGAGTGCGTGGCCGCCGCCACCAATCAGAGTGATAGTGTCCTCAGCATGCATGAGGCATTACTTTATCATCGCCGCGTTGTGCGCGTTCAACAACCGCTGTCCCAGTCGGTGAAGAACGCGATGATGTCATCGCCGTCCGTGCCGCCGTCTTGGTTGTAGTCCGCCGCGCTTGCATCCCAGGCGGCGAAGAACGCGATCACGTCGTCTGCATCGACGCCGCCGTCGGTGTTGATGTCGGCGAAGCAGACCGGCGCGGGAGCACCGGGTAGCGTCGAGTTGCCTGTTGTGTTTGATTGCTGGCGGGTGAGCGTCAGATTCAAAAGCAGGTGCGCGGGTTCGCCGGTTCCCGTCGGCGGTGGCAGATCAAATGGCGAATTCGGCGGCAGCGGAGTGGGTGTTTGGTTGTCCACCACGTTCGTGATGTTCATCGAAACACTCGCAGCGCCTGTCGATGTGTTGATTGTTCCCGTCGCCGTGACATCCTGTGTTTGGATCGATTGACTCTGCGAACCCTGAATGATGACGTCCGCCGTGATCGTCGCGGGAAATGTCACTGAAAAGCTGTAGGTGTTCGTTCCGGTCGAGGTCAACGCTCCGCTTGCCGCGGCGTTTTGGGCCACGAAGATCGACACGATCTCGGCGTTTCCGAGCGGGACAGAGAGCGGCACAAGGAACGGATAGGAGTAGTTGGGCGTCGCCGTGAGGAACGATTGATAGGAAACTGTCGCATTCACCGGAAATGTCGGGCGCGTTGAGTTGCCGATCAGGTTTGTCGTGAGCAACGCGAGTTCGATCGTGTTTGCGTTGGTGTCTGCGGTGAGCCGGTACGAACCGACCGGAACGGTGGCAAAGGTTCCGGACGAGCCGCCGTTTCCGCTCATGGTCTTCGAGATATTGGTTGGTGCACCCGGCCGGGTACCGAAGATGCTGTAGTTCAGCGTTCGAGTACCCGTGGGGTTGAGCGTCTGGTCGTAGTTGCCGATCAGGGTCCCGTTGAAGTCCGCAGAGGCCGTGAAGTTGCCCGAGCAGGTCGAAGTGCCGGTCACCGTGTAGTTCCAAGCCTGTCCGTAGGCACCGAAAGCTGTGAAAGCCGTAAGAGCAAGCCCAGCAAACACTTGTATCGTGGTGTTCATGTCGGAAATTCCTTCAAACAGGCGAGAACAGAGCATACCAGACGGTGCCGGAGCGACAAGGCGGAAAAACGAAGACAGCAGCCTCTCTCTCCAAAGGCTGCTGTTCGCTGTCTTCCTGCGCTGGCCGCGAGGCGACGTTTTTCGTCTTGTCCGTCCTGATCTCTCTCCAGATGCGGGCGGAACAAGGGTGAGATTACCGTGATTCGGGGATCGCTACAAGCCTTTTTGAATCGAAATTCCGTTGTTTTTGTTTGCACAACATCATTTTCTTGTTTTGTAAGGTATCATCGTGGCCCATAACCCGCGATCGAGGGTCTCTGTCATGGTTTGATGCGTGATCGCATACCCTTTGGCCATGGCATTCGCATCGATCCCCGAGATTTTGAATGAACTTCGACAGGGTCGGATGGTCGTTCTTACTGATGATGAATCACGCGAGAACGAAGGGGATCTCGTATTGCCGGCGCAGTTCGTCACGCCTGAAGCCGTGACCTTCATGCTGAGCCGCGCGCTCGGATATCTCTGTCTCGCGATGACCGGTGAGGACTGCGACCGACTGAACCTGCATCCGCAGGCATCGGTGAACACGACAACCCGCGGCACGGCGTTCACGGTCACGATCGACCTGCATCACAAATACGGCGGCACGACCGGTGTCTCCGCAAAAGAACGCGCGCAGTGCATCCGCATGGTGATCGATCAGAGCAAAGGCCCGGATGATTTCGTGCGCCCCGGCCATGTGAATCCGCTTCGTGCGCGTGACGGTGGTGTGCTCGTGCGTACCGGCCAGACGGAGGGTTCCGTCGATCTCTGCAAACTCGCAGGTCTCTATCCCGCCGCGTGCATCATCGAGATCATGAAGCCTGACGGCGAGATGGCGCGGGTGCCGGATCTCGAAAAGTTCTGCGCCGAACATGATCTCAAAATGTGTTCCGTCGAGCAGATCATCCAGTATCGGCTCGCGCGCGAGAGCCTTGTGCGGAGATTGGAGCCGCGAAGCGGCCAACGCATTCGCACTGAGTTCGGCGAGTTCAACACGTATCTTTTCGAGAGCGTGGTTGATCCGCTCCCGCACCTTGCGCTGACACTCGGTGATGAACGCGGCGAGTTCGGACCGGACGACATCATCCCGGTGCGCATGCATCGCCGCAATCTTCTTGGCGATGTGTTCGGCGAAATCGCGTCAACGGGCGACACGACGGGCTCATTGCTGAGGGAGTCGATGCGCGTGATTCAGCGTGAAGGGCGCGGCGTCGTGGTGTATCTCAGAACCAATGATCGCGAAGGCGCCGAGACGGCGGACCTTGAAAGAATGCTCCAACAGATGAGGCGCGGCGCGCGCGACGTCGATGCTCCCGACTTCACGGGTTCACCGGTCCCCGCGGAACTTCGCCAATACGGCGTTGGCGGTCAGATCCTCCGCAACCTCGGCGTGCACAAGATGAAGTTGCTCACCAACAACCCTCGACCGATCCCCGGATTGACCGCCTTCGGCCTCGAAATCGCCGGAACGGAACCGCTGAGTGTGCGTGGAGGTTGCGGTGTTTGAGTTGACGGTCGAAACCGAGTTCTGCGCGGCACACGCGATCGTGATCGCCGGCACGCGCGAACCGAATCACGGCCATAACTGGCGCGTGACGGCGACGATCGCGGGTGAAACCCTCGACGCCGACGGTTTGCTCTGTGACTTCCACGAAGTTGAGAGGGCTTTGAAGGCGATCGTCTCCACGATGCACAACAACGATCTCAACACTCACCGCGCGTTTCAGAATCGAAACGCCAGCGCGGAAAATGTGGCCAAGCACATCTTCGAAGAACTCGATCGCGAGCTTGACGCCAAGATCGCGCCTCGAGCGCGGGTGACCGCCGTGCGGGTGACGGAATCCGTGGGTTGCGCCGCGACATATCGCAGGGTGGTTTCAAGATGAAAGCGCTCTCGGTTGAGATCATCGATGACACGTCCAAGTTGACGCGGGAGCAACTTGAGTTTCTGACGCGCCGAGCCGTTGACGCCGTGCGCGCCATGAACGCCGCGGGCGAGGTCCGCGTGCGGGTGATCGATGACGCGGCCATGAGCGCTGCGCATGAGGAATACACGGGCGTGAGCGGCACGACGGATGTATTGACGTTCGACATGTCCGATCCGCCCGAGGTCGATGCAGGGGAACTGCCCGCGGTTTGGTGCGGAATCGACGAGGTGACCGGTGGATTCCGCCGCGAATCGCTCGCGTTGGATGTTGATATTATGATTTGTTTTGATGAAGCGGTTCGGCGGTCCGGCGAGTACGGTCACGCGCCCGAGAGCGAACTGCTTCTGTATGTCGTTCACGGTGCGCTGCATTGTCTCGGTTATGACGATCACGACGAGGAAGAGTTTGAGCGCATGCACGACATGGAAGACGCGATCCTCGAGAAGATCGGTGTCGGAAGATTGTTCAGGCGCGGGGGTGCGTCATGAGCGCCGGCGCATGGCTCGGAGCCTCGGTCGCTTCTTTAGCGGCGGGCACATTGTTCGCGGCGCTTTCACAGTCACTGCGTGAGCTTTCCCGCGGCAGGCTTGAAGAGATCGCGGCCGTGAAGAATCGCCCCGGCGCAAGCGCACGCGTCGGCAAAATCCTCGATGATGTCGAGGGTCATGCCACGGCGATGGGGTTGCCGCGAATCCTGGCGAATCTGATGATGGTGGTGGGGTTGGTGATGTGGATCACATCACTTCGGGGTATCGACGGTCCCACTTGGGTCGAGGGCGTCATCGGCGTCGGTGTTTCGTCGTTGTTGCTCTGGGTCTTCGGCGTCGTGTTGCCGCAGAGCGTGAGTCGTCATGCGGGCGAAGAGTCGGTGTACGCGTGGAACGCATTCTTGCGCGCGGCGTATGTCGTGGCGGGACCGTTGACCGTGCTGTCCGACGGAACCGACGAAATGGTCCGTCGACTCGCCGGAAAGAAACACCGCGACGAGACCGAGGAGTTTCAGGAAGAAGTGTTGAGCGCGGTCGCCGATGCGGAGGATGAAGGCGCGTTCGATCAGCAAGAGGGTGACATGATCGAAGCCGTCGTGCGCATGCGCGACAAGACGGTGAAGCAGATCATGACCCCTCGCACGGAAATCGAGGCGATGGAGTTATCCAACAACCTCGGAGTCGTGACACAGACAATCCGGAACATCGGGCACAGTCGCATTCCCGTGTACGAGGACGATCTTGATCACATCGTCGGCGTCTTTTATGTGAAGGACCTGATGCGCTGGCTCGCGGGCGAACACGGACCCGGCCAGCCGTTTGAGCTGAAGAAAATCCTGCGACCGGCGTTGTTCATCCCCGAGACGAAGTCGATTCGCGAGTTGCTCGGCGAACTTCTCGCCAAGCGCGTGCACATGGCCGTCGTCGCGGATGAGTACGGCGGAACCGCGGGATTGGTGACTTTCGAAGACATCGTTGAAGAGGTCTTCGGAGACATTCAAGACGAATATGAGGTCGCCGAGGAGGCGACAAAGGAAATCAGCGTCGATGTTCGTAAGCGTGAAGCTGAGATTGATGCACGCGCGTACATCGGTGATGTAAACGGTGACTTGAAGTCCCTCGGCATCGAGCTTCCCGAAAGTGAAGACTACGACACGGTCGGAGGCTTTGTGACGGTTTCTCTCGGTCGCATCCCGAACACCGGTGAACGGTTCACGCTCGGTGAGATCGAAGTCATGGTGGTCGCCGCGGAGCCTACGCGCGTCACCCGCGTGAAACTCTTTCCCGTCGGCGGAGCCCCGGGCGAAGGTGAAGTCGGCTGAGTATTCGATCGGCGCTTACAGAAGATTCGACGAAACGACCGTGCAGTCCAAAGGCTGAAGGGCCATCTTCAGCATCCGCACGATCTCGGGTGCCTCGCGCGTTGAGGCAAGCGTGAAGCAAGTCGAGCCACTGCCGGTGACATGAACCGGTTTACCGACACAGCGTGCTGCGACATCAATTACATCCGTGAGTCGCGGCTGTACGACTTTTGCGGCTCGTGAGAGATCGTTGAACAGATCGTCGTTCGAGATCGAATCGCGCGATTCGGCGAGTCGCTTGACCGAGGTACAGCGTGTGCCGAAGTCTTCGCATTCATGTGCGATGGAATCAAAGCGTTCGTAGACCTCCCGCGTCGGACAGCCGAAGGGCGGAATGATCAAGACCGCCGCGTATTCCCGATGATCGAAAGTGCGAGTGACACGTTCGCCGAATCCCTCAACAACCGCGCGGCGCGGAATCACCGATTCCGTATCGCAGAAATACGAAACATCCGAACCAACCCGCGAAGCGATCTCGGCGCACTGTGTCGGCGTCATCGTCGGTGCGAAGATCGTGCGCAACGCGAGCAACGTCGCCGCGGCGTCGGAGGATCCGCCGCCGAGTCCGCCTCCGACGGGGATGCGTTTGATCACTTGGATCGAAACAGGGCACGGCGCACCGATGAACATCTCGAAAGCCCGGAGCGCCTTGATGCACAAATCGCGCTCCATCGGCCATTCGATCGGTTCACTTCGAGGTGCGTCAGCGGCCCATTTCACATGCAGAGAAGTTATCGTCGCAGGTTCAACGCGAATCGAATCCGCAAGGTCGAGGGTGACAAACCAAGAACACAGAGGGTGATACCCCGAGGGTGGGACCGGAAGGTCCACAGCGAGCGCGAGATTGAGTTTGGCGTGCGCCTGCAGGAGCATCGCTGAAGCGTAGTCTTGACGCGGCGCGTACTCTTCAAGCATGAACGCAGCGGCATTCACCGTCGGTTCTCTTTCGCAAGCGATGGAGCGGATTGCGCCGACCTCGATGGCGGAATCATGGGATCGCGTCGGCTTGTTGGTCGGCGACGCAACACGCGAACTCGCCGGACCGGTGTTGCTCACGATCGATCTGACGCCATCCGGGATGGATGAGGCGATTCGCGCGAACGCGAGCGCGATCATCGCGTATCACCCGCCGATTTGGGATCCGCTGAAACGGGTCACGTCATCGAACGCTTATGAAAGCGTGATTCTCCGCGCGATCGAATCGAAGATGGCGATTTACTCGCCGCACACCGCACTCGATGCCGTGCCGGGAGGCGTCGCCGATTGGTTGTGCCGCGCGCTGACGAAAGATGGCGATGCGAAGCACGCAGGTGATTGTCGAGCGCTTCGACCTCATGGCGAGATCCCGTCGACGCAACAAGCCAAGATCGTCACGTTCTTACCTATGAAGGACGTGGATCGCGTGCGGGAGGCGCTCGCATCCGCCGGAGCGGGTATCGTCGGCGCTTATCGCATGTGTTCATTCGAGACGCAAGGCTACGGGACTTTCTTCGGCGTTGAGGGATCGAAGCCTTCGATCGGAGAAGCGGGAAGACTGGAGAGAGTCGCCGAGGTGCGCCTGGAGATGGTGTGTTCAAAGGCGGCGATCGCGCTTGCGGTTGAGACCATGCGGAGTTTTCATCCGTATGAAGAACCCGGTATCGAAGTGCACGAACTTCACGCGATTCCCGATCGGTCGACCGGTCCCGGTCGCAGAATCGTGCTCGACACTCCCGTGACGGTGCGAGAACTCGCGGAGAGAATCAAGCGATTCCTCAATCTCGGCGATGTTCGGATTGCGCTTGCGGGTGAAGATCGTCCCGTCAGCAGCATCGGCGTGTGTCCCGGTTCCGGCGGTTCGCTTGTCGGACTGGCAAAGGCGGAAGGCTGTCAGGTCTACTTCACGGGTGAAATGGATCACCATGCGGTGAAGTCCACGGTGCTCGGCGGAATGTCCGTGATTCTCGCGGGACACACCAACACCGAACGCGGCTTTCTTCCGGTGCTTGCGGAAAAGCTTCGCGCAGGTGGCGTGAGGATTCCGATTCTGATCGCACAGAGCGATCGTGACCCGTTGATCACCGTGTGACACATGCTCATCCTGACCGTCATTCAGGGACCGGACAAAGATCGGCGCTTCAATCTGCCGGACCATGAACCGCAGTGCATCGGGAGATCGAGCGAATCGTTGCCGCTCAGCGATAACGCGATTTCGAGGCGTCACGCCGAACTGACACCCGATGACGGTCTGTGGTACATCGATGATCTCAAGAGTCAGAACGGGACGTATGTGAACGGCAATCGTCTCACGTCACGCACAAGGCTGCACCTTGGTGATCAGATTCGCGTCGGCCGTACGGTGCTCGTGTTCGGTCAGACCGATGTGTTGGAACCTGACATCTTCCGAGTTGTCGGCAACAGAGAGATGGACTCAACGGTCGAGCGAACGCTGCAGAGCTCCGGAGGATTCACGTTCGGCAATGACGACTCCGTGGTTCTCGCGGAACCGGAACCCCGTGCCGCCGCGGTCGATCATCTGCGCATCATTTATGCGTTGACGGCGATGTTGACCGGAGGTGTCCGCAGCCGTCAAGAGATTCTCTCGGGCGTGTTGAATCTGGTGTTTGCGGAGTTACACCCGGAGCGCGGCTGTGTGATGGTGTGTGAGGATGGAGCGTCGGCGTCGCCCGAGCACAGGGTGGCCGCCGCCGTGAAGTACCGCGAAATGCCGCTGGATCGTGAGGGCGCTCGAATCGATGTAAGCCGAACCATTCTTCAGCACGCGCTCAAAAACAACGAGGGTGTGTTGTCCACCAACGCACTCACCGATCCGCGGTTCGCCAAGGGTGACAGCGTGCGCCAACTCAATATCCGCAGCGCGCTGTGCTCCCCGATTCGATACCGCGACCGTGTTTTTGGCGTGATCTACATCGATTCTTCACTCGCCAACTACACATTTACCGCCGAGCAACTTGCGCTGTTGAATGCGATCGGCCAGCACACGGGGCTTGCACTCGCCAACACGGAGGCGAATGATCGCCGACTTCAGGCCGAACGACTCGCCGCGATCGGCGAAACCGTCGCGACACTTTCACACTCCATCAAGAACATCCTTCAAGGACTTCGCGGCGGCGGTGATCTGCTTGAGATGGGACTGAACAAAGAAGATCTGAAAATCGCTTCGGGTGGGTGGGTGATCCTCCGTCGAAATGTCGATCGCGTGATCGGTCTCACGATGAACATGCTCGCGTTTTCGAGGCAGCGACACGCCGAGTTCGGTCTGACCCAGATCGCCGGCTTGCTCGATGAATGCGCATCACTCGTTGAGGCGCAGTGCAAGGCGAAGAAGGTTGCGCTGATCGTTGACTGCGAGCCGGACATCCCCCCGATTTCAATCGACGCCTCCCTTGTTCATCAGGCCGTGATGAATCTGCTGGCGAACGCGATCGAGGCGGTGCCGCAGGACGCCGGTGCGGTTACGCTTCGCGTATCGCTGCGAGTCGGCGCCGATGCTCCCAACATACGCGGCGAGTGTTTTAGTCCGTCCTCTGAAGTCGACGGCATCGGTGATCGCCCTCGACTCGAAATCACGGTCGCGGATAACGGCCCGGGCATTCCGCGAAGCAAATTGATGTGGGTGTTCGAGCCGTTCAATACGACCAAAGGAGTCAGGGGGACCGGTCTGGGATTGGCGGTCGCCAAACGCGTGTGCGATGCACATGGCGGCCGGATCCTCGTCGAATCCGCCGAGGGGCGAGGTTGCGTCTTTCGAATGATCCTCCCTTGCGCGCAACACGATACCATTGACCCGTCGGCAACTTCGGATGAGCGTCCCGGAACATCTCGATAGAAAGAGAACTCGTGAGCACTCCAATTGTGATGCCGCCGCTGGAACTTGAACCGCTCGTCGGGCCGGTTCGCGACCCGATTCGAATCGAGGCGCGCACGGATCCCTATGTCGCCGGTCGAAGCGCACAGTGCGATGTCGTCATCAGCGATCCCGACGGAGTCGTGTCGCGCAGACACTGCGAGTTTCGGTCTCGCGCCGAAGGATGGATGATCACCGATCTTCGCTCCAAGCATGGAACATGGCTGAATCAGATGCAACTTCAGCACGATCAGCCGACACTGCTGCGCGCGGGCGATAGAATCAAGATCGGGCATTCTTGTTTTCGAGCGCGGATCGGAGCAACCCCTGCGGGCATTCGTGTCGCGACGACTGACGACCATATTGTCGCGGGAAGTCAGCTCCAGCGTTTCGGCACATCGGTCGAGATGCCCGATTCCCATCGTCGCCTCGACATCCTCATGTCCTGTTCGGCGACGGTCGGCAAGGCAACGGATTACAAGAGCATCGCACAGCTCGCGCTTGACGCGCTCGTGCAGGGGTGCGGCTTCCCTCGTGGTTCGTTTCTGCGTCAAACCGCGGGCTCCGAGGTTGAAGTCATCGCGCATCGTGAGGATCAGCGCGCGGGACCTGTCAGCGCCGGGTACAGTCGCTCGCTTATCGCGGCTTGTGCCAACGGTGAAACCGCAGTCATGAACACGAACGATGCGCCGAGTTTCGGACAAAGCATCGTGAGTCTCGGCATCGCTCAGGCAATCTGCACCCCGATCATGATCGACGGGACGCCCGAGGGGTACTTCTATCTCGAAGCCCGTGCACAAGAGCGCTCCGGACTTGTGAGCGCCGAGGTTGTCGGCTTCACTCAAAGTGTCGCCAAGATCTGTGCGATGGCCATCGCCAATCTCGAGCGAACGCGTTTGGAGCAGGATCGTCGCCGCCGACAGTCCGAGTTGGAAGCCGCACGCGACGTGCAAGCCATCATCATGCCGCCTCAATCGGGTGAAGAATCCGGAGTTCGCTACGCGATGCGCCTGATTCCGGGTCGTTTCGTCGCCGGAGATCTCTTCGATTTCGTGCGCATCGATGAATCGCGTGTCGCGATATTCCTCGGAGATGTCGTCGGTAAAGGCGTGGCCGCCGGCATGATCATGTCGAATGTCCAGGCGCATCTGTCGTGTCTGTTGCGGCAGCACGGTGATCCGGCGGCGGTGCTGAACGAAGTGAACAACATCGTTTACGGCTACTCACAGCGTTACAACACGGAACACCAGGGTCTTGCGTTGTTCCTGTCCTTGTTCGCCGCGGTGCTCGATTCCGATTCCGGTTCGGTCGTCTATGCGGATGCCGGTCACGGGTACTGGTGCATTCGGCGCGCAAGCGGAGAGATTGTTTCGGATCACGCGGGCGGCGGACCGCCGATCGGTGTGGTGGCCGATCAACATTATGAAAACCAACAACTGATGCTCGACTCCGGCGATCGTCTGATCGCATACTCCGACGGTGTCGTTGAGCAACGCTCGCCGATCGGAGACGAATTCGGATCCGGAAGAGTGTTTGATGCCGTACGGGAATCAAACGACGCGGGCGAAGATGTGCGCTCCATCATTGAACATGTGAGCCGACATGCCGATGCGATCGTCGGAAGCGGCGAAAGTCCTTTCGCGGATGATGTTTCCGTCGCCTCCGTCGGATTCACGCAATACGACTCAAAGCGCGTCGCGGCCGCTCATTGACAGCGGCTTGATTCGGACAACGCGCCAATCGCCGCTCGCGATGCGTTCATATTCAAGTTCCCACCACGAAAAGTGCACGCCCGCGCCGCTGATGTTCACGCGAACCTTCACTTGCGACTTTCCGAATCGATCGTTCGGCGTGTGCGCACGGACTTCGAGAGCAGCATGATCGCTGATGCCGAAGGTCGGGATTCTGTCGCGGATGCCTCGAAGAATCCGATCGCGGTCCATTTCATCGCGTGAGAATGGTTCGATCAAAACGCAGTCGTCGTGCAGGACATTCGCGACCCGCTCGGTCTTCGCTTGAATCGCATCCGCAACGAGCGTCACGGTGATCGCCCGCAGGCGTTCCGCGTGAGTCTCAACGAGCGCGCCGATCGTCGCCGTCAAAGCGGCCGCCGCGATGCCCGCTCCCGCGACCGTGGTCGCGCGATTGCTCGATGACCCCCGACGAACCTTGAACCATGCGATCAATGTCGCCGTCAGGATGATCACCACCACCGCGACGGGGGATTCCAGCAAAAACCGATCGAGGACCGGGCCGTCGGGCAGCTTCGGAGGATCCGGTACATCAAGCAGACCGAATCCCGTTCGGGGTTGCGTGTTCGTGGTG
>JBKDPX010000325.1:0-19756 GCA_046342165.1 Phycisphaerales bacterium
TCGCGACCGTTCGAGAGCGAGAACGAATCACGAACGCCGTTTTCCGTCGTGCTCACCGAACTCGGCAACAGCGCGGCGCGAAGATCCAAGGACCCGCCGCTCGAGACCATGCCGTTCAACGCGGGAGTCGGACGCGCTGTCGTGAGAATCTGCGATTTTACTTGCGCGATCGTCCAACTCGGGTTCATGCCCCACACCAGCGCCGCGGCGCCGGCCACGAACGGAGAAGCCATCGAAGTGCCGCTCATCCAGACATAGTCGCTGTTAGACGCGATTCCGCAGCTCAGTATGTCGTTGCCCGGCGCGCCGATGTCGACGCTTGTTGCGCCGAAGTTCGAGAAATCGGCGAGGCGATTGTTGGTTCCCATCGCCGCGACCGAAAGCACGTTCGCGGCGGTGTAGGCTGCGGGATACATGGGGTATGTGTCGGCGTTCAGCGAATTGTTTCCGGAAGCGCACACCATGAGATGCCCGGCGGTGTTCGCCGCTGCGACCGCATCGCGAAGTACACTGCTCTGAGCCATTGTGCCGTACGAGTTGTTCGATACTCGGATTCCGTTCTGCACGCAGTACCCGATCGCCGCGGCCGCATCGGACCAGAATCCGTACCCGCCGCTGTCGAGCCACTTCACCGGCACGATCTTGCAACGCCATGCGACTCCGGCGATGCCGCGCCCGTTGTTCGCTGATGCGGCGATGATTCCGGCGACATGTGTCCCATGGCCGTGATCGTCGTTCGAATCGGCCGTGCGGTTGAGAAAGTTGTACCCGCGAATGTCATCAACGTACCCGTTGCGATCATCATCCACGCTGTTGCCCGCGATTTCGCCGGAATTGGTCCACATGTTCGCAGCCAGATCCTCGTGTGACGCCATCACGCCTGTGTCAATCACGGCGACTCGAAACGAATCTGAACCCGTGAATGTGTCCCACGCGAGGAACGAGTTGACATCCGCGGCGACCTGACCTCGTGAACCCCAGATCGTCTGCCCCGAGTTGTTGATGCCCCATTGGTGGACAAGCAGCGGATCGTTCGGAGTCGCGCTGATTCGGACGACTTGATCAAGCTCGGCGTACTCCAAACGATCACCGAAGAGATCTTGCACGAGCTTCACCGAATCCTGAGCGTCCATAGGAAGGGAAAGTCGAACCACGCCCGGGAGGAAATCCAGCGACTCGAGCACCGCGCCATCCAAAGCTTCGATGACCGCTTTCTCCGCCGGATCGATCCCGCCCTTGAATCGAACGATGATCGAGTAAGGGTCGTGTTGCAGATTTCGATCGGCGGCGAGCGCCTTGTTGCGCTGTTCGAGCCAAGACTTCAACTCAATGGATTCCTTCGTCGGAACGACGATGTCCGCCGCAACGGCGAAGTGCTGTCCCCCACATGTCGCCATCGCGAGTCCGACGCAGGACAACCAAGACAATGTGCCACGCTGAACCATGATTCGCTCCCTTTCACTGACAGGCGAGATGTGCGCCTGTTGACGCGGCCCGGATCGACCCACGACGGTTCAATCTCGGGTGCACATGGAGACGCGCAGTCGCTTCTGCGCCCCGCCAGCTTGAAAGCGAAAAATTCCAAAAATAAAAAACCCCGCAAAGGTCGCGGGGTTCGTTCAGCGTCAATGTCAGACTCGACTTACGGGAAGATTCCCCGCACTTCGTAGGCGTCTTGCAGGCGCTGCAGCGCGCCGATGTATGCCGCCGTGCGAAGATCACAGCCGTACTTCTTGCGCGCAACGCGCACCTTGCCGGCCGCCTGCACCATGTGCTTGTTGAGCATCGAGTCAACCTTCTCGAGATCCCAGGCTTGGAAGGTCTTGTTCTGGACCCACTCAAAGTACGACACGGTCACGCCGCCCGCGTTGCACAGAATCGCCGGCAACACTTCGATGCCGCGACGCTGCAACACGCGCTCGCCGCTCGGTGTCGTCGGCGCATTGGCGCCTTCGGCCACCACGCGGCAGTTCAGCATCTCCGCCTCGGCCTCTTGAATCATTTGCTCAAGCGCCGCGGGGATGAAGACATCGACCTTCGTCTTGTAGAACTCTTCCTTGGTGCATGAAGCGGCCTTGGCGTAACCCGCCACGCCGCCCTTTTGTGACACATACGCCGCGAGATCGTGCGCGTCGATGCCTTTGTCGTTCTTGATGAAGCCCGTGTGATCGGCGACCGCGATCATCTTCGCGCCCTTGTCCTGGAAGATGCGTCCAGACCACGAGCCGACGTTGCCGAAACCCAACACCGAGAACGTGCTGGTCTCAGGCTTCAGATTGAGTTCGGGCAACATTTCAACCAGCGTGTCCACGACGCCCTGCCCCGTCGCCTTCTCGCGTCCGAGCGAACCGCCGTATTCGACAGGCTTGCCCGTGATCACGGCCGCGGGGTTATCGCCGCCGATTTCCGAAAGGAAGGTGTAGGTGTCCGCGATCCACGCCATGTGCTGGCTGGTGGAGCCGACATCGGGCGCGGGAATGTCGTAATCCGGTCCGATGTTGTGCGCGATCGCCGCGGTAAAGCGACGAACGATGCGCTCCATCTCGGTCTTGCTGTGCTTGCGCGGATCGACTTTGATGCCGCCCTTGCCGCCGCCGTATGGAACGCCGACGAGCGAGCACTTCATCGTCATCAGGAACGCGAGGCTCTTCACGTCATCCAAGTGCACATCGTGGTGGAAGCGCAATCCGCCCTTATACGGGCCAAGACCGTTGTTGTGCTGGACCCGGTAGCCCTTGAAGATGCGATGGCGACCATCATCCATCTTCACCGGGAAGTGGACCATGATCTCGTTCTTCGGCTGCGCGAGAATGATCTTCAGGTAGTGGGGAAGGCCCATGACCTCAGCCGCGTGAAGCATCGAGCCCACGGTCTGGCGGTACAGGTTGTTCGGGTCCGTGGGGAATCCAAGTTCCTCAAAGATCGGGTGGGAGTCGTTCATCGGAGACTGGCTCATCGTTCTGTTATTCCTCTCCCTTCCCTAGGAGTGGGAAGGGTTACACATGGGGAAAGTAGGTTATGCCTCAGACGATCCCCGGGTCGAAACTTCCGACGGAAATACCGCTCAAAAACCAAACAAATTCGGCGCGCATTCCCGCGCTCTGTCAGCATCGGCCATTCAATGATCGTTTGATGATTCTGTACTTCGCCGCCGACTTGTTGTGGGCCTCGCGTATCAAGGCCACCGCCGATGCGCTGGGGCTACCCGCGCGCCCCGTGCGCAACCTTGAAATGCTGAAAGCCCGTTTCGCCGACAGCAAACCCGCCGCACTTGTCGCGGATCTCGATAAGCCTGACATCGCGCTTGCGCTCATCGCCGCCGCGGCGAACCATGCACCTAAACCCCGCATCGTCGCTTGGGGCCCGCATGTCGAGAAAGACACACTTCAGCGTGCGCGCGACGCCGGCGCCGACGAAGTCCTCACCCGTGGCGCGTTTGATCACAATCTCGAGGAGATCCTCCTCCGTCTCGCCGCATCGAATCGCTGAAACGACCTAACATTTTCGCATTGCCATTTTCGATTTGTGTTCCCGTGCCAACCAACGCCGAAATCTCCGCCGTGCTCGCTGAAATGTCCGTCGTGATGGACATTCTCGGCGTTGATTCCTTCCGCTCAGCCGCGCACTCCAAAGCGAGTCGCACGATCGCGGATCTCGCGACGCAAATCGAAACGATGACGCGCGAGGACATGCTCGCGTTGCCAGGCGTCGGCGCAAAGATGGCCGACAAGATTCTCGAGTACAACGCGTCCGGCACAATCGCGGAGTTGGATGAACTGCTCGCGCAAATGCCCAAGGGCCTGCTCGAACTCACCAAGATTCCGGGCGTCGGCCCCAAGACTGTGCGCGTGATGTGGCAGCAGGGCGGGATCACGGATGTGAAATCACTGCTTGCATCCATCAAGAGTGGAAAGATCCTCGAACTGCCGCGCATGGGTGAAAAGGCAGTCGCAAAGATCAAAGACAACATCGCACTGATCGCCGAAGCCGACAAACGAACGTGGCTCGGCAAAGCTGACGCGGTCGCTCAGCGATTCGTCGCGGCGCTCTCCGGCATCGCCGATGTCGCAAGCGTGACCCCCGCGGGTTCGCTCCGAAGAGGCAAAGACACCGTCGGAGACATCGACATCCTCGTCGCCGTCAGTTCGAAGGCCGATGACTTCACCGCCGTTCAGCGACACGTTTCCGAAGCGTTCCGCACCGTTGACGGCGTGACGAAAGTGATCGTCGCCGGCGAGAGTAAATCCTCCGTTCGCGTCGCGATCGATTCGGACCACGGTCGCTGGAAGAGCGATGACTCCGATGCACGCGCGACGATTCAAGTCGATCTGCGCGTTCTTCCGGAGGAGAATTTCGGCGCCGCGCTGATGTACTTCACGGGTAGCAAGGAGCACAACGTCCGCCTGCGTGAGCGCGCGCTCAAAATGGGAATGACGCTCAGCGAGTGGGGACTCTTTCCCGAAGATGATGAGTCAACGCCGCCGCACACACGCGGTGTCAAGCCCGTTGCTTCCCGCACGGAGTCCGATGTCTTCAAAGCGCTGAGACTTCCGTACATTCCGCCGGAGATCCGCGAGGATCGCGGCGAAGCGGATCTTGAATCCTCTCCGAAACTCGTCCAGCTTCAAGATATTCAATCCGAATTACACGCGCACACCACGGCTTCCGACGGACTCATGTCCATCGTCGAACTCGCGACCGAAGCCAAGCGCCGCGGATTCCACACCATCGCCGTCACTGATCACTCACGAAGCAGCGCCGTGGCGAACGGTCTCTCCATCGAACGACTGCTCGCACATATCAAAGCTGTTCATGACGCCCGCGCGCAGGTGAAGGACATCACGATTCTCGCGGGCTCGGAAGTCGACATCCTCGCCGACGGCACGCTCGACTATCCCGATGATGTGCTCCGTCAACTCGACATCGTTGTCGCATCTCCGCACACCGCGCTCTCTCAAGAACCCAAAGCCGCGACGGAGCGATTGATCAAAGCGATCAGACATCCGATGGTGCACATCCTGGGCCACCCCACGGGTCGTCTGATCAACAAGCGCGCGGGATTGTCACCCGACATCGGCGCGCTCATTCACGCGGCGAAAGAATGCGATGTCGCGCTCGAAATCAACGCGCACTGGCTCCGACTCGATTTGCGTGACATTCATGTCAAGGCCGCCGTTGATGCGGGGTGCCGCATCGCCATCAACTGCGACGTGCACGCTCGAGAGGATTTCGACAATCTTCGCTTCGGCGTGCTCACGGGTCGCCGCGGCTGGCTTTCGCCTGAACTGTGCGTCAACGCGTGGGACGCGGAACGACTGCGCAACTGGCTCAAAAACAAGCGCTGATTCAGCCGACGTCGCCGAGTCCCAGATCTTCACCGTGCGCTTTATACAGGCGTCGGCGAAGCACCTGTTCATCCGGCCCTGACAGCGTCGGACTTCGTTCGATCCACGCCGCGGCATCACGACGCGCCATCGCAAGCAACTCCCGATCCGCGACGAGATCGGCGACCTTGAACGGAGCGATGCCCGATTGTCGCGAGCCGAAAACTTCTCCGGGTCCTCGTATGTTGAGATCCTCTTCCGCGAGACGGAAGCCGTCGGATGTCGTCTCCATCACGCGGAGACGCTGGATTCCCTCGGCAGTCACGGGATCAGCGACGAGATAGCAGACCGACGCGCGATGCGAGCGCCCGACTCGTCCTCGAAGTTGATGCAACTGCGCAAGCCCGAATCGATCGGCTTGCTCGATGATCATGCAGGTGGCTTCCGGGACATCGACGCCGACTTCAATCACTGTTGTGGCGACGAGCACATCCAGTTCGCCCGCACGGAACCGCTTCATCGCGTCCTCGCGCGCGTCTCGATCGAGTTGTGCATGAAGTACACCGATGCGAGCCTTTGCGAGCGGTCCGTGGCGGAGATCTTCGATCGCGGCGGGAATGCTTCGAAGTTGGACATCGCCCTCGGCGGACTCCTGATGCACTGCGGGAACAACCACATACACGCGCTCGCCGCGTGCGATACGCGCCGCGGCGTCGGCGTAGGCCTCCGCACGCCTTTGAAACGAAATCGCGTGAGTGACGATCGGCGTGCGCCCGGGCGGCAAACCGCGGATCGTGGAGATATCGAGATCGCCGAAGAGCGTGATCGCAAGCGTTCGCGGTATGGGCGTCGCCGTCATCACAAGCACATGCGGTGTCGATGCCGCATCACTCGCGCGTGCGCGCAGTGTCGCACGCTGTTGCACGCCGAAGCGATGCTGTTCATCGATCACCGCGACCGCGAGACTCTTGAAAGCGACGGACTCCGTCAGCAGCGCGTGTGTTCCGATGACAAGATCGATGTCGCCCTGCGCGATCTTCAAGACCAGTCCGTCGCGTTCGCTTTTGCTGAGCGATCCGGTCAACAACGCGATGCGCACGCGTGATCCCGTCAAAGCCTCGGACATCGAAGCGAAATGCTGCTCCGCGAGGATTTCAGTCGGCGCCATCAACGCGGCTTGATGGCCGCTCGCGACCGCCATCAACATCGAATACAAAGCGACAACCGTTTTGCCCGCGCCGACATCGCCTTGAATCAAACGATTGGCGGGTCTCGAAGTGGTGAGATCCTTGACGATCTCGCCGACGACTTCCTCTTGATACGGCGTGAACGGAAACTTCATTCGCGCGCGAATCTTCGTATCGATCTCCGTCGTTTGAACAAGAGCCGGTGCGGTCAGCGCGGAGCGCAAGTGCCGCCTTCTCAGCGCGACTCCGAGTTGCAGCATGAACAGTTCATCAAAAGCGAGCCTGCGTCGTGATGCTGAGATCTCCTCCGGAGACTTGGGATCATGCTGCATTCTGTAACTCTCCGACAACGTCGGAAAGTTGCGAAGCGCGCGAAACTCATCGTTGAAATGATCCTCGATCAGAGGAAGCCCGATGCTCAAAACCTTGCGAACATGCTTCTCAATCATGTTCGAGCTGACTTCCGCACACGCGGGATACACCGGACGCAAACGCGCCTCTGTCGCCGGCTTGTCGTGCTCTTCCGTCAGTACCTCGATCTTCGGGCTCACCATCTGCAGCGTGCGCTGATACTCATCCAATTTGCCGACCACTCGGATGTTCAAGCCCGGCCGAAGCTTCTCGGCCATATACCCCTGATTGAAGAAGACCAGATCGATGCGGCCCGTCGAGTCCGTCAACGCGGCGACGAATCGGCTCTTGGGCCCTTTGCGAAAGAGTCGCGCCGCCGCGATTTCGCCTCGCGTCGCCACGATCGTTCCGACTTGAAGATCCGCGATCGCGCATTCCGCCTCGATCTGCTCATGCCGCATCGGCAAATGCGCGATCAAACGGCCGATGTTCGTGAGTCCGAGCGTGGCCAGCGTCTCAACTTGACGCTTGGTGAATCCCTGCACCTTCGTCAGCGGCGTCATCAGTGTGATCTGTTCCCCTTCGGACATCGCCTCAGGATACACGCTTCGCGCACGAAAGTCGTGCGCGTGGTGTTTAGCCCGCGATCGCCACCGGGTTTGCCGCAACCTCGCGCGCCAGCCGCGCCCGGCGTCGTCGAATCAAGAGATACACGCCAACCGCAAGAATCAAGATGACAAAGCCGATGATGATCGGGAGCACGATCGCCAAGAATCCCGTGATCGCGGCGAGTATGTTCTCAAATGTCGCCAAGATCGGATTCGCGACACCGCCCGTAGTCGCCGTACTTGTTGCGCGCATCGTCGCGGTTCCGGCGGTCACACCCGACGCGACTCCTCCGGCGATCAACGCCGCGCTCCAAGTGACTACGGGATGCACATCGCCCATTTGCGCAGCCATCGCACCCGCCGCCGCGACGAACGACGCCGGGACCTTCAGTGTGTCGAGTGCATTGTCAACGAACGGGATGTAATAGCCGCAGACCTCAAAAATGCAGGCGGCGCCCACGACCGTGAGCGTTTGCCACGATCCGATCCACGAGAACGACTCCGAGGGCGTGAAAACGTTGTATCGGGCGCCGAGACACAGGATGAAAAGCGGCAGAAAGACCCGTAATCCGCAGGCTGCGGCGATTCCGAGTCCGAGACACAGCGATGTGATGACTTCAAGCATGACAACTTATTCGGGATCGCCCCGAACGGGTTTCACGCGGCGGCGATCGCGGTTTTCGCACCCGGGAACAAGGGTGCGGGCAGCCAGGGTGCCAACAACCGCGGTCCTTGAGGACGGCGGAGTCTTGTACGCCTGATGAGCGAATCCATCATCGGGCCGGGCGATAGGGTTCCGATCACATGCGCCTCGGCTTCCTCGCCGTCTTCAATCAGTCGCACACCGAGTTCCTTCAGTACCTGAGCGACGGCCCAGGCGTTCTTGCCGACGTCGACGATCGTCGCCGACTGAAACCGCTGACGCGCATGCACTTCGCTGAGGTGTTCGCGAACGTGTGAGAGACCTGTGAATCGTTCCCACTGACTCGCGTTGAGCGGCCTTCGCGGCTGAGCGGCGAGCGTCGCGTGCAACTCCGCCAAACCCTGCGCGTATCCCGCCTCCGCTCCCTCAATTCGCGCGATTCCCGCATATCGGTCGAGCACCTCGCGTAATTCCGCGCCCGCCAGTTCATCCGGAGCATAACGACCCGCGATCCAACCGTTGTTGCGCACCAAACGCGACAGAATCAGATTGAAATCACGATTCGTGAGATCCTTGTCGTGCTGGACCGTGAATTCGTGCGAAAACGCGATTCGATATCCCGCGAGCATCATCCGCGCGGCAAGATCATATTCCTCGACATAATAATTGAACGACGCGTCGTATTCTCCGAGTTCCAGGACCGCGCCGCGACGTATCTCGGCCACGCATACGATGAAAACTTCAGTCAAACCGCCCATCTCTCTTGGCGCATGACCCAATGCTGTTTTCCCGGGCAAGAAGATGTCCGCTGAAACCGCCGCGACATCGCTTGGAACATGTTGGAGATTCGCGAAGAACTCGGCATCGTCGGGATACGAGTCGTCATCAAGCATCACGAGCCAATCGGAAGCCTTGTCACTGGCCTCGGCGCCGACGTTGCGCGCGGCCGCGCCGATGTTCTCCTTCAGTCGGATGAAGGTGATCGGCAAACCGCACTTGGTTTCCCGCGGCAGAATCGGACGCTCGCACGAGTCGTTGTCCACGATGATCACTTCCGCTCCGCCGCAGTTGTCGTGCACGCCGAGCGAATTGATCGCCCGCAGAGTCTCCAGAAGTCTCTGCGGCCTGTTGCGAGTTGGAATGATATAGGAAATCATAATGAAATCGAATTGATCGCATCCTTGCGAACGTGGATCGACACGTCCGATCCTTCGTACGACAAACGGGCGTTTTGTACGCGGGAGATCTCTCTTCGCACATCGTGCATGCAGACGGAGTTGTTGCCCAGTCGCCTGGCTTGCACCGCCGCCGCGGCCGCTCCGATGTACGCCGATTGCACGAGGTTTGCGCCGCACGCCATTCCGAGCGTCGCACTCGCGAGAAGCGCGTCGCCGCATCCCAGCGGATCAAGCGCGATCGGACAGAGCGCGGGAATATGCTCGCCGCTGAGCCTGCTCTTCCATTCGCCGGAGTCTGAACCGCAGTCGGGCAATCGGTCGAACGCGATCAGGCCCTCCGCGCCGAGCGTGATGATCGCCGCGCGTGATTGACTTTCTTCCAGCAGTCGCCACGTCACCAGTGGCAGTCCCTCGCTCTGCAAGCCGAGAGAGTCGCGTGTCTCCGCTTCGCTGGGACTGATCAGATCCATGTGACGCATCGATTTCAAATTCGACCTGCGACCGCTTACATCGCCGGCGAGGATCTCGGTGACGCTTCGCACTTCGCCGCAGAGTTCGCTCATCATGGGAGAACTGAACAGACCAAGGCCGAAGTCGGTGATGATCGTCGCATCGGTGTGCGCCTCGGCGCACGCTTCGCGCGCCAGAGCGATGAAGTTCCGCTGAAGTCCGGCATCGAGCAGGTACGGCTCGAAGAGATCGAGCTTCATCACCTTCTGCGTGCCCGAGAGAAATCGCTGTTTTTCAGGGATTTTCGTTCCGCGGGTCAATCGGCGGACTTCAATCCCTTCCGCGCCGAGACGTTCGATCAGGTTCTCGGCCTCCTCGGATTCAGGGAGCGCAGTCACAAGCAGCGGCTTGGCACCCATCGCCGCCAGATGCCGCGCGACCACCGCCGCGCCGCCGTCGTAACGCCGCGACTCCTGCGGTCGCAGGGTCATCACCGGACTTTCGCTTGCGATGTCGGGACGCGCGCACATGACGTACGTGTCGAGAATCGTTTCGCCGATCACCACCGCGCGCCGGCCGCGGAATCTCGCCGTGAGCGCGTTGATGCGCGAAGCCTGCAAATCCTCGGTACGCGCGAGTTGTGACAGCCGCTGGTGGAACGGATCCGCTGATGATTCCATCGATGCGATCAACGCCGTCGAGCTGAACACCACATCGCCGGAGCTGAACACCACGCGTCCGCCGTGTCGCTCGACCGTTTCGCGCTCGGCGCGGAATCTCGGATCGTCGTTGTGCTCGTATTCCTTTCCCTTCACGTACACATCGGGTCTGACCGCATTCAACAGATCCACAGCGGTCTTCGAATCATCGATGTACACGAAATCCACGAAATCGAGCGATGCGAGATTCTCGGCGCGAAGTTCCTCCGGAATCAGCGGTCGTCCCGCTCCCTTCGCAATCTGCGCATCACCCGTGATGGACACCAAAAGCATCGTTCCGAGCGACTTGGCCTGCCTTAAATGCCGAATGTGACCCGGATGCACGATGTCGAAACACCCATGACATTGCACGAGGTGTTCGCCCTTGGCTCTCGCCTCCGCGACTTTCGCGAGAAGTTCGCCCTTGCTGACGATCTTCGCGGCGACGTGGGGCGTCAGACTCCATCCATGCCCGTTGTGGTGTGCATCCTGCATCGCAAGATCTATCGGCGAGTCCGAGTGAATTCGCCCAGATTCCCGCCCCCCGTACGGGTGCCCGAAAATGCGTGATTTTTCCGCGAAAGGTCGATATATGTCCCATGCCCGTCGCCGCGCCGATTGATGTCCCGGTTCAGATTCGTGAAGCGCTGATCAAAGCCGCCGCTTCCACCTCGCCGCGGCGGTTTTTGGCGGCGCTCAATGCCTCCGGATTCATCAATACCCACGATGCAACCGTGCTGTCGCTCCGACAGGCCGCCTTGGATCGACTTGGTATCCCTTCCGAACTGCTCGACGATTTTGGATCGCAAGTACCTGTGCCGCATGGGTTAGCGGACTTTGACGGCGAGGTCTTTGAGCGCAACATGGACGCTTTGGATCCCGCAATTCGAGCCCGAGTTGCTCGACTGCCACATGGAGTGCGCTATCTCCACGCCGACGACGGGGGACGCATCATCGCGACCGCCAACGGTCGCTGGTACGCACTTGCCGTTGATCCTGCGGACATCGAACGATCGATCTCAAAGTTCTGCTCCGGCAAACACACGACACCCGGGCCCTTTCTCATCGCCGGATTTTCGAATCCTCAGGTTCTCAAGTCACTTGTCGCCGCTACAGCGGCGTCAGACTCGTTGTACCGACCGCGGATCGATGTCATCGAGCCGAACTCTTCAACGGCTGCGATCGGATTCGGTTGCGAGGACATCTCATCGCTGATCGCGGACTCTCGAGTTCACTGGCACATCGGATCCGAAGCGGCCGAGCGTCGAATGCGCGAACTCGAATCCACAATCGATGAAGCGTTGCCTGTCGCCGTGTTGCCCTCGGAGGGAATCCCCACCGCAACCGATGTCACGCTCCAGGAGCGGTTGGACGGACTGCACGCTCGTCAGCGCGAGGAATTGATTCGCTTGCGCGCGAAGATCGATGCCGTCTATGCGTCACGAGATCGAGCGTGGTGGCGGAATCGCTTCACAGAGACATCACGATTGCGTGTCTTGGTGATCAGTTGCAGGCACACGACATTCATCCGCCACGCGGCCTCGGATCTTGCCGACGCGATGCGTGATTCGGGTGCGGTTGTGCGCATCGTTGAAGAAGCCGGTGTCGAGTCGAAACTCACGGCGCTTCACTACGCGCGTGCGATCGTTGAGCATGAGCCCGATGTCGTGATGACGATGAACTTCCCCCGCTCAACATTTCGCGCCGCCGTCCCGGCGAACGTGCCGTACGTCTGTTGGATCCAGGATGCGATGTCACATTTGTTCGATTCCGAACAAGGCCGCAGTCAAACGGATTTCGATTTCAACGTGGGCTATCTCTTCCCGGAGCTCTTTGAGAGGTTCGGGTACCCGTCGACTCGAACGCTCAACTGCACCGTCGTCGCAAGCGATACAAAGTTCTCGATCCCCTCCGATCCACGGATCTCGCGATCATGTGAACTCGCGATGGTGAGTCACCACGGCGAGAGTCCCAAACGGCTGCATGAAAGCCTGCGATCTCGATTCGACACGATACCCGGTGCTCGCGGATTCCTCGATGAGCTCTTTCCGAAGGTCGTGATGGCGGCGACCGATGCATCACGGCGTTGCGTGAACGATGCTCTTCTGGATGCGATCCGCGGGGCGGCATCAGCCACGCTTCATCGCGAACTGGATGAGAGCAACCTCATCGGAGTGCTTCGTCAATACGCGCATCCGATCGCGGATCGAGTGTTTCGTCACGAAACGATCCATTGGGCCGCGGATCTCGCCGATGCCCGTGGATGGCGATTGAAGCTCTACGGCAAGGGTTGGGACACCTGTGAACGATTCGCATGCTACGCCGCGGGTGAAATCGAACATGGTGAGGCGTTACGCGACGTCTATCACGGTGCTGCTCTGCACCTTCACGCTTCAATCACCGCCCTGGCGCATCAACGCGTCATGGAGTGCGCGTTGTCCGGCGGTTTGTGTCTGCCGCGACTTCATCGTGAAATGCTGCGGGGAACGCTCCGTGAGATGCAATTGGAATTGTTGGAACACGCCCCTGATGAAGTCGACGAAATGACGGGGTCCCTGATCTATCATGCGAGTGCACGCCCTGAACTCGCTCGATTCATCACGATGTGGCGGGCCCTCGGTGAGGGTTCTGAATCGAATCGCCTCGTCATCCCGCATGAATCAGCCGTTGAATTGAATCGCGGACGCCCATGGTTGCGGCGCAACGGAGATCCGAACATGATCTTCGGCGATCTCGCGGCGAACACCTTCCGAGATCGTGAGTCGTTCGAGTCCGTCGCGATCCGCGCGGTCGAAGACCCCGCCTGGAGGCAACAGCAGGCCGATGCGATCCGCGAGCGCGTCGCGGCGGGATACACACATCGTGTCTTCGCGAATCGCGTGATCGAACTTGTGTCAAGTGACTTTCGCTGATCGTAATCAAGGACGAAGACGTGCCCGTACGCAAGAAAACACAACGTGATCAACGCAAGCCTCCGTCATCAAAGGAACTCTCACGAGTGGAACTCGTCGTCTTCGACTTCGACGGCGTGATGACCGACAATCGCGTCATGGTCATGCAAGACGGAACGGAAGGAGTCTTCTGTAACCGTTCCGACGGACTCGGCATCGGCATGGCGCGGGACGCCGGCCTTGCGATGTTGGTGCTCTCGAAAGAGGAGAACCCCGTCGTCTCCGCACGATGTCGAAAACTCAAGCTCGAGTGCATGCAGGGAGTCGATGACAAAATCGGCGCGCTCACCCGATTGCTCGAGGATCGCGGCATCGATGCGGGTCGAGTGGTCTACGTCGGTAATGATGTGAACGACCTTGCATGCATGAATCATGTCGGCATACCCGTGGCCGTTCAGGATGCATATCCCCGGGTGCTCAAGGTCGCTCGGTGGATCACGAAAAAAGTCGGCGGACATGGCGCCGTGCGCGAAGTGTGCGATGCGCTCGTTGCGGCCCGATCTCGATGACACATGGTTGATCACGATCTCAAACCTTCGGTTCTCTTCGCGCTGCCGTGCGGTCTTTCTCTCGGCGGTGTGACCACATGGGCCGTGAATCTCGCCAACGAACTCGCGGATCGCGGTTATCGCGTCGGCATGATTCTGCACCGCCCCCGCTCGGGCGATACTCCGTGTGAACTCAGCATCGATGAACGAGTGAAGCTCTTTCGCCTCGATCACCTGCCAACGATGACGGACGCGGCCGGATCATGCGCGATCTTCATTCCGGAGTACCAGCGGGCGATCGATGAGCTCGGCGGTCCTGTGGTGGCTCTGCCGGCACAGATGGGTGATTGCCATGGCGTCTTCGCCGCATGCACGAGAAATCGTGCGTCAAACCTTCGACTCATCGGTTGGGCGCATCTTGACTCGGCGTACGAAGTTCACGCGCTGCGTCACTACGCTCGCGTCATCAGTCGCTTTGTCGGAGTCAGCGCCGAACTTGAACGCAAACTCAAGAACTCGATGTCCTTTCGCGCCGCGCACGTCAGCAAGATCGCCTACGGCGTCAAAGTCGGTCGCTCCAAGAAGCGAATGCATGACGAGCTCATTCGAATCGCGTACATCGGCAGACTTGAACGCGACGTCAAGCGTGTTCACGTCCTCCCCGAGGTGTCAAAACTGCTCACGGCGTCAAATGTCTTCCATGAACTTCACTTCGTCGGAGACGGACCTGAGCGTGCATGTCTTGAGTTGGCTGCGAAATCCAATCACCGCATCCGTCTTCACGGTTCGATGAACCCTGCTGCGGTCCGCACGTTCCTCGGACGCATGGACATGCTCGTCCTGCCGTCACGCGCCGAGGGATTGCCGATCGTCGTTCAGGAGGCGATGGAGCGTGGTTGCATCCCCGTCGCATGTCATTCCTCCCCCGGAATCACGGAGTTGATCGAAGATCGAAAGAACGGGTTGCTGTTTGATGATCACGCGGACGATGTTTCGCTCGCTCGGCTATGCGCCGCGTGCATCACGCATGGAGCTTCCCTTGATCGGGAGTCGATGAGCATCGAAGCCCGCAAGAAGATCGTCGGGGAACTCGACATCAAGTCCACGCACGAGTCCATGATCGCGGTCATCAATCAAGCCGCTGACGATCCTCCCCGCGCCTGGCCCGCCGATTTGAACCCGATGTTCACCTCGAAAGCACTCGCCGGTTCTGCGGTTCTGCCGACCGAAGGCGTGAAGCGCATGCGCGACATATTGAGCGAACTCAAAGACTCACGAGTTCTTCTCTACGGTGCCGGTCGCCACACGATCGAGTTGCTCCCCGTGATCAACGAATTCCGCGATTCGATCGTCGGTGTCATTGATGATGCCACGGGTTCCATCGGCGCAACGGTGGGGGACTTCCCGGTGTTCCCGCGCACGCACGCACCTCAGTTGATCGCCGACCATGTCGTGATCTCCTCTCACATTCATGAAGCGGACATGTGGTCGCACCGCGGCGAGTTCGAACGGGCGGGAATGAAAGTCCATCGACTTTACGCGGACTGAGTGAGCGCGTTCGCGCTTTCAAGCGGCTTGCCTTCGACGCAAGCGACCAATCCCAGTCGCCAGCTCCAACGCTTCAGCGGCAGATGTGCGATGTACAACGATTCCCGCAAGACATCCCACGAGGGCTGTTCGCTTTGTTCCCGGGAAACTGATTCCATCATCTGCCGCGCACGCTTCGCATCGCCGCGTTCGCGCCTCACAAACTCAACCGAATACTCGTACTCCGCGCGTGACGTCAGATCGCGTCCGTAGGTTGCGAACGCAGCATCGGGCGACTTGCTCGCGAAATGGACGGCGTTATATCCGAGCTTGTATTCGCGCTCGATGTACTCGTGCAGACCGACGCGATGATCGTGAATCACATGCGCTTGCGGTCGATAGATCACCGGTCGTCCGCCGTCCAATCTCGAAGCGCGAAACGCCATGTCCAAGTCTTCCGATCCGTACCATGAATCGAAGACCGTGTATCCGCCCAGCGCTCGCGCATCATCCATCCGCATCGAAAGATTGATCGTCCATGCGTGCCGAAATCCCCAGTCGCGCTCAGGGTGTGCACGAGCTTCCGGAGTGTTCATCGAAGCGTAAAAGAAAATCATCGATGTCTCGCGGATCAGGCGATCAAAAATCGTGTCATTCTCGTGAACCTTCCAGTCCGCCGCGCCGACCACGATCACGCGTCGATCCCTGCGCTCCTCATGCGCCCGAAGATGCTCCGCCAGCGTTTGCCGACTTGCGATGACATCGTCGTTGAGCGAGAGCAACAGTGCTCCTGACGCTTCTTGCATCAGCGCGTTTCGCACCGCCGCCAGACCGCTTCGAGGTAACGCCCTCACAACCAATCGGGCGAACTTTCCGTCAAACTCCTGATGAATCGCCGCCGCATCCTCCATCGAGCCGCCATCGAGTCCGATGAGAACTTCAAAGTCACGCCCGATCCCTTCCTGTGACGAAAGCGAAGTAAGCGCCTGCCGCAGCTTCTCCGGACGCCCGTGTGAGGGGATGATGACTGAAAGTCTCATGCGCGTGTTATCGGCCGAAAAACAGTTCGATCTTCACGCGGCCTTTTCCGAAAGTGACGCCTGTGACGGACCGATGTACCTCTGACATGCAACACGAAGAATCCAAGGATCGCCGCGTCAATCCGCGTATCACGGTCACGAAGCCCTGCAAGGTGCTGCACGTCGCGACTCGCAAATATCTTCCCGCCAAAACCTGTGATGTATCCGCGGGCGGCGCGTTGCTGAAGGTCACCACGCCCCGTCCGCTGGTCCCCGGCGAGGAGATTGAAGTCTTCATCGCGTGGGACAACAAAAGTCTGCTCACCACCGGTGAACAGGTCCGCGCCCATGTCATGAGAACATACTTCGATGGCGCCGAGCAGATGGTCGGCGTCCGCTTCGTGCAATCCGAACGAATCGTCGGATCAGCCGCCGCCTGAAAACAAACTCGAACTCCCGCTCAATCACACAAGACGGGTCATCGCCGCGTACTCGCCGTAGCGACGATCGATGTCATGGCGATCGATCCGCTTCAATCGGTCGAGACTGAATGACTCGATCGTGAACGATGCGGTCACCGTGGCATGCGCGAGCGATCGGCGAACAGCGTCATAGGAGCCGGGATCCTCACCGTTCGCAAGAGACGCCGCAATCGATCCCATCATGCCGCCCGCGAACGTATCGCCTGCACCGGTCGGATCGATCACGTTCTCCGTGGGATACGCGGGAAACGCCGCGAGTCCGTCGCGATGCACGAGCAATGCGCCGTGCTCACCTTTCTTGATCACGACAAATCGCGGCCCCATCTCCAAGATATGTCGTCCCGCGGTGACGCTGTTGGTCTTGCCCGTCAGCAGTTCCGCTTCGTCATAGTTCAATACCAATCCGTCGACTTGCTTGAGCAGCGCGCGCAGTTCGTTGTTCGCGGTGTTGATCCACAGATCCATGGTGTCCGCGACACTCAGCACCTTCTTGTTCGCACGCGAGAGCATCGTCGCTTGCACGCTCGGATGAGCGTTGGCGAGAAACACGAATTTCGAATCGGCATACGCGCCCGGAACTTCCGGAGGCGCTTCAAGCAACACCCCTAACTCCGTGAACAGCGTCTCGCGGCTGTTCATGTTCTTGTGGTATTTGCCTCCCCAGCGAAAGGTCTTCTTCCCATGGCGAACATCCAGACCCGTCAGATCGATTCCTTTGAAGCCGGCAAGTGTCTGTAACATGTCCGGAGGCAAGTCATCGCCGATCGCGGCGCAGACGCGCACAGGTCCGAAGAAACTCGCCGCTGCCGCGAAATATGTGCAACTCCCGCCGAGCACGCCTTCGACGTGGCCGGTAGGGGTGTAGATGGTGTCGATGCCGATGGTTCCGGTGACGAGGAGGCTCATATCCCGCAGTGTATCGCGCTCAACGCGACACGGGGATCAGTAGACCTCAAGGAAAACGCGGCGAGTCGGTCGAATCTGCTTGTGAATCATCTTGCGATCCCATGAGTTCGGATCCGCCATCGCGGCGTCGTCAACCGCCACATACTGCGCTCGCGCCGCGGGGTCGAGCGATGTCGCCAGATTCCGCAAAATCCCGAGTTCCATGCCGGCGATGCCGCATACGTACACCAATCCCCGCGGCGATGCCAGAATCGGCATCAATGTCTCCGCGTCAGTCTTCAAGCGATCCTGCACATACATCGCGGCCTTGCCGTCCGCCTGTCGTTCGCGACTCTGGGTCGGCAGGTATGTGAAATTCGGATGAGCAGCGCTCAACGCTTCGAGCTCTTTGTGATACAGAAGATCGCTTGCGTACGTCGAACCCATCACGAGCACGATGCGCGACATCGTCTTGCGGGCAATCAGTTCGAGAATCATCCCGCGGAACGGAGCGATGCCCGTGCCCGTCGCGAAGAAGACATAGTCGTGTGCATCGACATCGGCGGGCAGAAGAAAACGCTTGCCGTTGGGGCCTGAAATCGTGACCTTGTCCCCGGGCTTCAAGTCGCAGAGGTGATTGGATGCGACACCGAGAAAAAGTTTGCCCGTCTCGTGGTGTTCATCGATCAACCGCTTAACGGTGGTCGCCAACACTCGCCCTTTGCCATCCTCGCCGAAAGTGGGGCTTGCGATCGAGTAGAGTCGGACTTTGTGCGACAATCCCTTCGCATCCGTCCCCGGCGGAATCACGCCGAAGGACTGTCCGGAGAGAAAGTTCCCTTCGAGTGCGGTTCCTGATACGTCGATTGCGACGTGATGGACAAATCCCGTCGCCTTGTTCGATGCGGTGCAGCGCTCATTGGAAATCACGGTGCCGATGACGGGGGTGTGCACGGGCGCAAGGTGCATCTTCGCTTCGGGCAGCGCCGGACCCGATATGACTGATTCTTCAGTGGCCATGTTTGATTGTTGGATTCCCCGCGGCGGTTTCAAGCGGAAAACAAAAACGCCCCGCGCAAGGCGGGGCATATGAGAAATTCGGTTGTTACTTTCCGCCCATCATCTCCATCATCTTCGTCTGGATCGCGCGGCCTACTTCCTGCGGATCAGTGATCGTGCCCGATTCGATGTCCGCGGCCACGGCCTCCATCGCGCCGGTCATCGAACCGGCCATCATGCCGAGCATCTGCGCCTGCGGCCCCATGGTCGCCATGATGTCGAGTTTCCAAGCTCCGGAGTCTTTCACGAACTTCATCGGCATCGGCGCGCCTTCGAACATCACTGTGGCGCTGTCGGCACCGTTCATCGCAATCGTCGCCGTCGATGCGTCAAACGAAGCGAAATCGATCGAGCCGCGGGCCATGGGGCCCATGGCATCTTCCATGGTCGCGTTGAGTTTCGATTTGACCGCTCGCTGCACCCGCCCGGTCGCCTTCAACAGGTTGAGAATCGACTCAGGCCCCTTGATGAACGCGGTCCAATCACCGTCGTTCTTCGAAGCTTCGATGAGACTCTCGATCGCTTTCGTGAGCGCCGCATCCGATGCGCCATCCGCCGCAGATTCCTGCTCCGCCGTGTACTTCGGTGCGCGCGGGGTGAGACCGAACTCGGTCGCGACATCGGTCGATTCATCCGAAGTCACCTTGCGGGCCTTCTCGATCAGGACTCCAAGTTGCTCCAGGCGTTCCTTGGACGGTCCGGATACGCGAGCACCGTCGAATGCGGACTTCGCGGATTCGAACGCGCTCGCAGCTTCCTTCAGCGCTTCGGTTTGAATGACGCGGTACTTTGCGGCCGATGCCCCATACTTGGCGGCCTGCGGCAGTTGCGGCTTCACGCGCGCCAAACGCTCCAGCGTGGACGCGAAGTTTCCGAAGGCCTGGCTCTTCGCCCACTGCATGTCAG
>JBKDPX010000326.1:0-11772 GCA_046342165.1 Phycisphaerales bacterium
GATTCAATGCAGCAAGCGGTGACTACCTCGATCTCGTGAAGGAAGGCATCATCGACGCGGCGCTGGTCTCCAAGACCGCATTGATCAATGCCGCGAGCGTGGCCGGCCTGATGTTGACCACTGATGTTCTGATTACGGAACTGAAGGAAGACGCTACCCCCGCGACAGGTGCGACAGTGTGAGAAGAAGGCAATAGGGAGTGGGGATGAGGCAGTGGGTTCATGCTGTAAGGTCGCTGCCTTTGTGAAAAGAACAATTCGGATGCGTTGGCGAAAGCCAATGCTTCCGCTTGATAGAGCCACAGGCGCATGCCGTTGCCCACTGCCCGTTTCCTATTGCCCTCGACTTTCCCATGCCTTCCTCCCGCGACTATTACGAAATCCTTGGCGTTGAGAAGTCGGCGGATGCCGATGAGATCAAACGCTCCTATCGCCGTTTGGCGATGAAGTATCACCCGGATCGCAATCCGGGTGATGCGGAGGCGGAGGCGAAGTTCAAGGAAGCCGCGGAATCGTACGAGATTCTCTCGGATGAGCAGAAGCGGAAGATTTACGATCAGTACGGTCATGCCGGTCTGAAGGGCGCACCCGGCGGTGGCGCGACTCATGACTTCTCTCGTATGAATGTCGAGGACATCTTCTCGATGTTCAATGACATCTTTAGCGGCGGCGGAGGATTCGGGGGCGGTGGTGGTCGGCGTGGTCCCGCTCGCGGCTATGACCTCGAGACCGAAACTTCGCTTTCTCTAGAAGAAGTTTTGAGCGGCGCTGAGCGTGATGTTGAGTTCACGCGTCTTGATGTGTGTGAGAAGTGCACCGGTACGGGCGCGAAAGCCGGATCAAAGCCCGTTCAGTGCCCGACCTGCGGCGGACACGGCAAAGTTCAGCAAAGCGGCATGGGCGGAATGTTTCGAATGGTCGTCGGTTGTCCCGCTTGCGGCGGTCGCGGCCAAGTGATCAAGGAATTCTGCGACGCATGTCGCGGCAAAGGTCGTCAACCTAAGAAGCGTACGATCTCAGTTCGGATCCCCGCGGGCGTGCACGACGGACAAGCTGTTCGCGTTCAAGGTGAAGGCGAGCCTCCGTCGCCGGAGATTTCGCCGAACGGGCAAGGAATTCGCGGCGATTTGCATGTTGTGATTCGCGTGAAGCCGCATAAGGTGTTTCAACGCGAGGATGATCATCTCGTGCTTGAGATGCCGCTGAGTTTCACGCAGGCCGCACTCGGTGCGGAGTTGGATGTGCCGACGCTTGCGGGCAAGTCGAAATTGGAGATCCCGGCGGGAACGCAGTACGGCTCACAGTTCCGCGTGAGCGGCGCGGGGTTGCCGAATCTTCGTTCCGGACGAAAGGGCGATCTCGTTGTGATCGCGAAAATCGAAACGCCGCGAAAGCTGAATAAGGAACAAGAGAAGTTGCTTCGTGATTTCGCGGTGACGGAGGGGGCCCACGGAGTCTCGCCCGAAAGTCAGAGCTTCTGGAAGAAAGTGAAGAGCTTCTTGAACGACTGATCCGAGCGAGGTGCAAGGTGTTCGGATGGAGAAAGAAAATGTCGAACGAACAAACTGACAATCCCGACACGGGAAACTGCGGAGAGGGATGCGGTTGCGACGCGTCCGCGCAGCAATCCCCGGACCCTGCGGCGGATCTTCGTGCTCAACTTGAGGAAGCCAACTCGCGAGCGCTCCGCATTCTTGCCGACTTTCAGAACTACCAGCGCCGTGCGCTTCAGAACGAGGAAGTCGCGCGCCAGCAAGGAAAGGCGTCCGTCGTCGGCGGCGTCGTCAATGTCATGGACCATTTCGACATGGCGCTGAATGTGGACATCGCCGCGGCGTCCGCCGAGCAGATTCTGGCCGGCGTGCGCGTGATTCGAGAGGAATTGTTGAAGGCGTTGCAGGCGCAGGGCGTGTATCCGTTGAATCCGCAGGCAAACGAAGAATTCATGCCGGGGCGTCATGAAGCGGTGATGCAGCAACCTGCGGAAGGTGTTGACGCGGGCCGCGTCGTTGCGACATTCCGGGTCGGATATGCGATGCAGACGCCGTCCGGCGAACGCGTCTTGCGTCCTGCTCAGGTCTCTGTCGCGCCGACTGGAGGCTGATCGATGCCGACGTACGACTACAGATGCGGTGGGTGTCGACACGAGTTCGAGCACTTTCAGTCGATGTCTGACAAGCCGTTGAAGAAGTGTCCCAAGTGCGGGAAGAACACTCTGGAGCGACTGATCGGCACCGGCGCGGCGCTGATCTTCAAAGGTTCTGGTTTCTATCAAACCGACTATCGCAGCGATTCATACAAGAAGTCGGCGGAGTCGGATAAGCCTGCGGAAGCCAAGTCGGCCGAAGCACCGAAGGCTGAGGCAACTGCGGACTCTTCAAAGTCTGATGGTGTGAAGGAGCCTTCCAAATCCGAGGCTAAGACAACACCGACGAAGATCGGATCCAAGCAGAATCGAAAGACTGCAACGCGCACCACGAAGAAAAAGTGAATGCAGGGTCCCCGAGAGGCCATCCAAGAAAGAAAAAGCCCCGCTGTTCAGCGGGGCTTTCGTTTGATTCGAGTCAGAGGTCTTAGGCGTTGTCCAGCAGTTCGACCGTCGTGAACGGCTTGCCGCCGAGCATTTCCAGCGATGCGCCGCCGCCGGTCGAGACATGCGTCATCTTGGATGCGAGTCCGAACTTCTCGGCCGCCGCCGCCGAATCTCCGCCACCGACGATGCTTACCGCACCGGACGAAGTGGCTTCTGCGATTGCGTTGCCGACCTGGCGAGTTCCCGTCGAGAACGGCATGAATTCGAACACGCCCATCGGACCGTTCCAAACGATCGTCTTCGCCTTGCGCAGAGCGAGCGAGTATTTGGTCTGGGTCTTCGGGCCGATGTCCAGTCCCATGAAGCCCGGCTTGATGTTCTCGTCGAAGACTTCGATATCTCCGGCCATTTCGCTGAACTGGGTCGAGCAGACATGATCGACGGGCAAGTGCAGTTCGCACTTGGCCTTCGCGGCCGCATCAATCATGCGCTTGGCTTCGCTGACTTTGTCTTCTTCGACGCGGCTGTTGCCGACATCACGCCCGAGGGCTTTCAGGAATGTGTACGACATCGCGCCGCCGATGATGATTGCGTCCGCTTTGGGGAGCAGGTTGTCGATGACGCCGATTTTGTCCGAAACCTTTGCGCCGCCGAGAACGACCACGAACGGCTTGGCGGGATTCGAGATCGCTTCGCTCAGGAACTTGAGTTCCTTCTCGAGCAGCAGTCCGGCGACGCGGGGCTTGCCCGCCATCGACTTGGGAACCGCGAACATCGATCCGTCCTCGCGGTGTGCGGTGCCGAATGCATCGTTCACATAGATGTCACCGTAGCTCGCAAGTTTCGCCGCGTAAGCGGGCTCGCCCTTCTTCTCGCCCTTTGAGAAGCGGACATTCTCGAGCAACACGATTTCGCCGGCCTTGAGATTCGAAACGCATGAAGCCGCGGCATCATCCGTGCAGTCCGTCGATGGGAACTTCACTTCGCGACCGAGGAGCTCAGACAGGCGAACGGCAACAGGCTTGAGGCTGAACTCGGCTTCAAAGCCCTTGCCTTCGGGGCGACCGAGGTGGGACATCAGGACGAGTGAGCCGCCGCGATCCAGCACGCTTTTGAGCGTGGGGAGGGCTTCACGGATGCGGCGATCATCGGAGATCTTGCCATCTTCGATGGGGACGTTGAAATCCACACGAATCAGAACGCGCTTGCCGGAAACCGCGATATTGGCGATGGTCTGCTTGGGCATAAGTCAATCTCCCTCCGCGCCGATGCGTGAGAGTTGATCGCATTCCCGGCGCGAAAATGCGTGCGAGACAGTGGGGCGACAGCCCCGGGGAATCAGGCGATGATGTTCGAAATGCGAGCACGCAACTGCGAGCCGCCTTGGTTGTCAATGCGATCACGCATCGCGCGCAATTGCATCGCGACCGAGCCGTCGATGAGCTGATCGCCGACGCGCAGTTTCACGCCGCCGATCATCGATGCGTCGATGTACGAGTGCAGCACGACTTCCTTGCCAAGAACATTCTTGAGCTTGGTGCTGAGCGTGGTTTTGAGATCGTCGGTGATCGCTTCAGCGGTAAACACATCGACTTCGATGCGTCCGAACTTATCTTGGACGGCCTTGTCGAATGCTTCGACGATCGAAGGCAGGTTCGCGAGACGACCCTTGTCATTCAAGACGAGAATGAAATTCAGAGTGGTGTCGGAGACGCGCCCCTTGAAGATCTTCTCGATCGACTTGGCGCGGTCAGTGGAACTCACGGCACGAGAAGAGAGGAACTCGCCGAACTTTGCGTCAGAGCGAGCGATCTCCAGGATGCTCTGCAATTCTTCGAGACAGGATTCGATCGCAGCGCGTCCGCCTTTGGACTCCGCGAGTTGGCAGAGGCTCTTGGCGTACACATTGGCAACGGCGTTGACTTCGGACTCAATCAGCGGCATGGCGTGGGTTCCTTTCGGATCTCGTCCGGAGTAATCAGTTCTTCATGCCCTGGAGTTGAGCGAGCGTTTCCTCGACGAGCGCCTTCTGGTCGCCCGCGTTCACCTGGCGACGGAGAATCTTGCCCGCCATCGTGGTGGCAAGGTTCGCGGCTTCGCCGTAGATTTCGGCGACAGCGGCGCGCTTGGCGGCCTCGATATCCTTCATCGCGCGTTCACGCATCTGCGAGAGTTCGGCATCGGCCTTAGCCTTGAGTTCCGCGGCGAGCGCCGTCTGTTGAGCCTTGGTGGTTTCGAGCATCTTCTGTGCTTCGGCGCGGGCCTGCGCGAGGCTTTGCTGGTACTGCTCAAGAGCGTCCTTGGCTTGCTTACGAGCCATTTCAGCGGATTCGATCTCTTCACGGATCTTGTTTTCGCGATCCGCGAGTCCCTTGGCGATGTTCGGCCACACCATCAGGCTGAGGACCGCGAAGACGACGAGGAAGACCACAACCGTCACGACCATCGGCATGATGCCTTGGTTCACGGGTGGGATCACCTGTGCGTCATCCGCTCCGCCGGCGGCGAGAGTCAGCGCGGGTGTCATGGTGAAGGCGAGGAGTGCTGAAACGTTCGACATGATCTTCATCTGAAAACGCTCCGAAGGAGACGGGAGGAAACAACGGACGCAAACCCGAAAGCGGCGGCCCGCTTGTTCAGCGAGCCGCGGCGATATTACTTGACGAAGCCGACCAGGAGGCCGACGACGACGGCGAACAGCGTCGCGCCTTCGACGAGCGCGGCGGCGAGAATCATGTTCGTGCCGATCGGGCCCTTGGCCTCGGGCTGACGAGCGATCGACTCGAGCGCGCCCTTGCCGATCATGCCGATGCCCAACGCACCGCCGACGACGGCGATGCCGGCGCCAATGGCCGCGAGACCCTGACCGATACCGACGCCGCCCTCAGCCGCCATCGCGGGAGCCGCCGTCGCAACCAGGGCCGCGAGGCCCGCCATCATCTTCGCATTCTTCATTCTTCAATCCCTTTCTTCGAAACACACGGAGAAACACTTGTGATCTTATGAATCATAAGATCTCGATCCGTCATTCACGCGATCGGCTCAATGCGTATGAGCGTGAGCGTGCTCGTGATCGTGGCCTTCATGATGTCCGTGATCATCATGATGGGCGAGTTGTGAGATAAACACGGTCGTCAGGAACATGAACACGAACGCCTGCAGGAAGGCGACGAACAACTCGAGGAAGCAAATCGCGACGCTGCCGATGAACGCGGCGATGGCGACGACTCCGCCCATCGCCATCATGCCGGCGGATTCACCCGACACCATCTTGAGTCCCGTCACGATGAACGAGAAGAGCACTGCGAGCAGAATGTGACCGGCGGTCATGTTCGCGAAGAGACGCAATGCGAGGGCGACGGGCTTGATGATCGTGCCCATGATTTCGATCGGAACCATCAACGGCCACAAGTACCACGGCGTTCCCGCCGTCAGGTGCGAGATGTAACCGCCGATGCCGAGTTCACGCACGCCTGCGAAGTTCACGACAAGCGCCGCGATGATCGCAAGCGTCGCCGTCACCCAGATGTTGTTGGTGGGGGTGCCGCCCAAGGGGGAGGAGTGTGCGTGATGCCACTCGGGATTGATCAGGTGCATCGCATCCACGATCGGAACGAGACCGAGGATGTTGTTGACGAGAATGAAGAAGAAGATCGTCCAGAGCAGCGGCATGAACGTGTTGGTTCGTTCGCCGAGCAACGGACGAACCGTCGTGTCGCGCAGATAGCTGCAGATCACTTCGATCGCGTGAGCGAATTTGCTCTTGGTGACGAAGCGATCCGCGCCGAGACGCTCCGGGCCGGTTTTGATATGAGCGGCGGCGTACATCAGCATCGCCATCGTGATGATTCCCGCGAGAATCAAAGTGCCGACGTGAGCCGACCAAACCCAGACATTTTCCATGCCGAACATCTCACCCTTGGCGAAGGGGAAGTTCAGGACGTGGGAAACGGGGTTGTTCCCTTCAGCGAGCATTGTCATGGCATTCAGGCTCATTCACGTACTCCGGCGGTTTGCGGGGCGGTCAGCGCCTCGCGGGCGTTATTCTTGATGCCCCAGATCGACTCGGCGATCAGAGCGAGAAGATTTGAGACTAAAAAAGCGGTCCAGAAGGAGCGCCCCTCGGGTTCCGCCATGAAAAACACGGCCAGCGCGACGAACAAGGCAACCATGGGTCGCAGGACGCCCGCCGCGACGGCCGCAATGGCCACACTCTGTCCGGATCCGATCAGGATCCGAACCGCGGTCACGGCGATTGTCGCACCGATGAGAGTCGGAACGACTCCGAGCATCGCGGATCTTTGAGCATCAGCCCAGTTCCAGACGTTGGCGGTGATCCAAGCGACCAAAGCACCCGAAGCGCATGACCCGATGCATGCCACAGAGAGGCTTGCGACTGAGAGCGGCTTTGAAACGGTTTGGGCGGTCATTCGGGGATGTGAAGCGGGCTTTCCAACGGCCCTGAAACGGGCGATAAGGATAGCATTCGGTTCGGATTGGGGCGAGTGTTCAAAGGGAAGAACTTCGAGAGTTCACTGCCGATTCATGGCGATCGCGTCTCGGACGAAGCGGTAAGCCCCGGCGAAGAGACCGAGGCCGAGCGCTCCAATGAGCAACCACGGGGAAGCCGCCGGCCAGACCCAGCGTTCAAGCGCCCATCCGATCGCGCCGAAACCGATGAATCCGTATATAAAGTTGAGTGCAAGGCCCCAGGCAACCGCCTGAGTTCGAACTTCCTCGCCGTTGCCTTTGGTGGATCTCATCGTGTTGATGGTAACGCATGGGGAGCGCACGGGCGGTTCGGGAGTTTTGCGTTTTTCATGGGGGATGCCTACCCTTCCCACCTTGTCTTGTTTGCATTTGGACCCCGTCCCGGGCGGTGAAGCATCGGGATTGGAGGTTTGTCACTGTTTCGGGAGTTTGTTTCCTATGTCTAGCAGCGTTTCAGCCTCCAACACCGTCACTGTCAGCGATTCGGGTCCGAGCAGGAAGAAGCTTCGGATTGAGATTCCCGCCGCGACGGTTGCCGCGAAATTGCGTGAGTCGATGGACATGGTGGCGGCCTCCGCGGCGCTCCCGGGATTCCGTCCGGGCAAGGTTCCAGCGAAGATCATCGAGAAGAAGTTCGGATCGACGGTGCGCAGCGAGGCCAAGGGCCAGCTGCTGAGCGAGGCGTTCCGCAGCGCCGTGGACGAGAAGAAGCTGAAGGTCGTCGGCGACCCGATCTCCGATGATTTCGACAAGATTGAACTGACCGACGGCAAGTCGGTGGTGTTCGAACTCGAGGTGGAAGTCGTCCCCGAATTCACGTTGCCGTCGCTTGAAGGCGTTGATGTGAAGAAGCCGAAAGTTGAAGTGACTGACGACTTGGTTGCCGAGGAGATCAAGAAGATCGCCATCAATGAAGGCGATCTTGAGAGCCGCGAATCCGCCGAGCCCGGAGATTATGTCACGGGTCACGCCGTCATGACCGGTTCGGACCAAACCAAGTTCTACGACCTGGCAGGCGCTGTTGTGCAAGTGCCCACTTCGGATCGTCAGGGCAAGGGCATGATTCTCGGCATTATGGTTGATGATCTGGCCAAGCAACTCGGTTCCCCCAAGGCGGGCGACACCGTCACGATCAAGGCGACGGGACCGGATGGCCACGAAGTCGAGAAGAGTCGTGGGGACAAGCTCACGATCACTTTCAAGGCGGAGCGCATTGATCGCATCATCGCGGCCCCCGCCTCGAAGATCGTTGAGATGTTCGGCCTGGAGAGCGAAGACAAGTTGAAGGAAGTCGTGAAGGAGCGCATCACGCAGCAGGCGATGATTCAGCAGCAGAGCGCGATGCGCAGCCAGGTGGAGCGTTATCTCGCGAAGAACACGCAGATGGAACTGCCCGGTCGATTGACCGCCCAACAGTCCGCGCGAGTGCTTGAGCGTCGCCGCCTCGAACTCATGTATCGCGGCGTTGATGTGCAGAAGATCGAGGAGCACATGGCGGAACTGCGTGCGGCTTCCGGCGCATCCGCGGCGCACGATCTGAAGATGTTCTTCATCTTCGGCAAGGCCGCGGAGGATCTTCAGATCCGCGTGACCGAAGGCGAGATCAACGGTCGCATCGCGGCGATGGCGTTCCAGCGCAACCAGCGCCCGGAGCAGTTGCGTGGCGAACTCATGAAGACCGGCCAGATCAGCGGCATCTACGCACAGATCCGTGATCACAAGGTCGCTGATGCGGTCATCGCCAAGGCGAAGGTCACCGAAGTGAGCGTTGATGAATTCAACAAGTTGATGAAGGATGAGAACGTCGCCTGAACTCGGTGACGGGGTTTGACAAGGTATGAGTCATCGAAAAGACGCCTCGAAAGAGGCGTCTTTTTTGTTGCGTCGGGAGCCGAGTTTTCGAGATCATCAGGCGTTGCGGTCGTGAGACATGGGTTCATTGACGGCGCCGCAATGGGGGCAGATGCTGCCATGTTCGCCAAGTGGTGCATCTGCGATGGATTGCCCGCATCCAAAGCACATCGCATCGTTCACGGAGAGGCGGGCCGCGACCCTGTTGACGGTCCAAGCAACGGCGGCGACCGCCACGCCGACCACCGGCCAAGCGGGCAGCGCCGTCAACGAGATCACCCCAAGTGCTGCAAGCGCGATCCCCATCGAGAACGCGAGAACCTTGAGTCGGGTTTTGTGCATCCAGGTCATTCAGAAGCTCTCCCATGCAAGCATAGCACTGATCGGATTCGCACCACGGGCGAGCGTGGATTGACTCCGATATCATGAATCATGCGCGTCGTTTTCGTGAACTGGGCGGATTTCAGGGCCGGTGCGCACTTCGGCGGTGGCGTGAACGGTTATCTCCAGTCGCTTGGTTTGGAACTTAAGTCCCGAGGCCACGAGATCATTTCGCTCACAGGCGGATGGACATATCTGCCGAGTGACGCCAAGCGGGATGATTCATGTCGGTTGCGCCGTTTGGAAGATTTCGAGGGGGTCGCCCGATTCGAAGTCGTGAATTCCCCCGTCATCGCTCCCGGCATATTTCAGGCCCCGAATCCTGCAGGTGAAATGTCCGCTCCCGAACTGGAGCGCGTCTTTCAGGATTTCATGAGATTCGCCAAGCCCGACGTCGTTCACTTTCACAACATCGAAGGTTTCTCGTCCGGTTGCATCGATGTCGTTGATGCGATGCCGAGGTTGTCGCGTCCGTCGTTGGTGTTCAGTCTTCATAACTACCACACGATCTGTCCGCAGGTGTATCTCATGCGCGACGGCAGGACTCCGTGTCGAGATTTCGAAGGCGGACGCGCGTGCGCGACATGCGTTCGATGGCCGAACGCGACCAAAGAAGTCGCGTTGCGGCGAGGTGAAACTCCGATTGAAGGGGGTGAAACCGCAGACATGGATCAATCGCCGCGAGTCGTGATCAACATGTCGCCTGTGGAGAACGACCCGCAAGTAGAGCAACTCGATTCGACTTCAATGACCGGTCATGCGCGTCGACGTCGCGCGATGATTGCGATGTTGAACAAATGTGACAGCGTGCTTGCCGTATCAACATTCGTGCGGAACAAGTTCATCGCGATGGGTATCGATCCTGATCGCGTCATCCGGATGCCCATCGGGACATCACTTGCGGGTGTGGTACCACATCGAAATCGCTCGAAGTCGGTCCACAAGCGTCCGATTCGACTCGTATTCATGGGCTATCACAACCACTACAAGGGACTCCACATGTTGGTCGACAGCCTGCAGATGGTCGATTCAACGCGGCGAAAGCGGTTCGAGTTTCAAGTCCTCGCCAAAGATCTCGGCGATATGGAGGCGCGGCTTCGTTCGATTCAGGACGGTTTCGCGTCGGTCGTCATCCATGGAGAGTACAGCCGTCACGAATTGCCGAGATTACTGGAGCATGCCGATGTGGGTGTCGTGCCGAGCGTGTGGTGGGATAACGGCCCGCAAACTGTGATGGAGTTTCTTTCGTGCGGGGTACCAGTACTCGGCGCCGAAGTAGGGGGAATTCCGGATCTCGTTCGACATGGTGAAAATGGATGGCTCTTCCGTGGCAATGATCGCGCCGCGCTGGCCCGGCAACTTTCGGAACTGGCGGACAGACCGGAGGGCATCGTGCGAGCATCCAGGAACATCACGCCCATGATTTCCATCGCCGAGCACGCGACTGTTCTTCTTGATCACTACGCAAAGGTGAAAGCGGATCGCATGGCCCGGGATACTTTCACCGACTGATGCGACTTGGTTCGGCGCGAATCAGTATCATGGGATCTTTCGTACGACTCGAAGACTCAATCGACTCGGTAGATGACAATTCACTTCGGATCCAGCCCACATGACGGACACCAAGATTGTTGCCGATTCACGCGGATTCAGACCTTCGAATCGATCATGGTTCGTCGGACTGATCTCGATCTTCATTTGGGTGCTCGTCGCGCCGTGGCTTGTCAGTTCGCGGTTGCGCATTGATGCAACGGGCCTTGAACCCGGTCCGGTGTTGAGTTGGTCGCGTATCGACGAGACCGATCGGTCAGGTTCTTACGGTGTGTTCGAGATCGATCCCGACCATTCACTTGTGTTTGAGTTGAACGCCCCCGCGGAAGCACCTCAGGAGCCGTTTGAGTTCTGGCTCTACTACGTCAAATCCGAAGCGCCCGAAAAGTATGATCTGGAGGGGTTATTGAATGGCGGGCGTCATGCGGGGTGGGAGCCGTTCTACCGGGGCGAGGGCATCGTGTATCGAGGCCGCGGCCCGGCGCGCTTGGAGATCCCCGATGTCCGGGGCAATGTCGTCATCGGTTATGCGCGTACCGCGCGTAGCGGCGCTGTGTCCGTGATTCGTGGAGGCATGCGCACGGACCTTGGCGCGCGAAGAGAGCGTCAGGATTCCGAGATTCTCACGTTGGCGACTTCGAGCATCCACGGGATGACCGGTACGTTTGGTTGGAATCTGCCGCGTTCAAATATCGAACAACTTCGATTGGATGTATCGGTGAACCCGGGCAGCCGATTCGCCATCAGTGGCGCGCGCTGTGTGAAGAGTATCGGCCCGTTCGAGGTCATGGATCTCCGTGTTCAAATCACACCCGACTCCAAAGTGCAATCGGTGTCCGATCGTGAATGGACAAGCACCGATGGTTCGGCGTCTTTCGGCCTGGAGATCCGAAGCGGCGCTTCGTGGATCATCCATCTCTGCGGTGTCGTATTAACCTTTGGTTTCGTTCGCTTCACGGGATGGTT
>JBKDPX010000327.1:0-8123 GCA_046342165.1 Phycisphaerales bacterium
CGTCAGCGACTTGTCCTTGGACATCGCATCCTTCAGCGTCTTGCGCGCGGTCTTGGCCTTGTCGCGCTTGCTCATCTTCGACGCGTCCATGTTGCAGATCAGCGGCATGTGCGCATAGGTGGGGGTGCGAAAGCCGAGCGCCTTTTGAAGCGCCACGTGTCTCGGGGTGTTGTTCAAATGCTCCTGCGCGCGCAGGACATGAGTCACACCCATCGTCTCATCATCGACCACCACCGCGAAGTGGTATGTCGGGAAGCCGTCGGCCTTGCGGATCACGAAGTCATCCATTTCACCCGCGGCGTATTTCACATCACCCAACACCTCGTCATGTACCACGACCTCTTCCGCCGGCGCGAAGAAGCGGATCACGTACGGTTCGCCCTTGGCGTCCGCATCTTTCATACGCGCCAAGCGTTCCTGCGGCGTGGGAAAAGCGTGCCAACTCGCGCGGTCGTATCGATACGTCTGCTTCGCGGCGACGGCGGCCTTGCGTTTTACCTCAAGCTCTTCGGAACTCTCGAAGGCGGGATACGCGCGCCCGCATTCGATCAATCGCATCATGTGCGCGTTGTAGAGTTCCACGCGCCGCGCTTGAAAGAACGGAGCGACTTTGCGAGGATCGCCGCCGATCGTGCGTCCTTCGTGGGTGAACTCCGGGCCTTCGTCCCAGTCGATGCCGAGCCATGCGAGATCTTCCATGATGCCGCGTGCGGATTCATCACTGCTTCTCGCCTGATCCGTATCTTCGATGCGCAGGATGAAGTGGCCGCCATGCCGACGCGCGTACGCCCAGCAAAACAGAGCGGTCCGCGCACCGCCGACGTGCAGGTGTCCCGTAGGTGAGGGAGCGAAACGAGTGACAACCGGGGGATTGATAGCCATGTGCGTGAAGGCTAGGCCCTCGCACCCGCCTGCTCCAAACAGGCCTTGTTTTGGTCCGAAGCGAAGTTGCTTCGTCAAGAAGAAGTAGCGTCAGATTTAGTTGAGGCTGCCGGCTGCGTGGTCGGTGCAGCGGTCGGCGGCGGTGGTGCCGGCGCAGGAGGATTTGAATTTGACGGTGGTGTGCCACCTGATGAATTCACGGCGATGACCCGGTCACTGGCGTCATATGTCAGAGTGGTTCGATATTTGGTTCCAAGTTGTGTTGCTTCGATAGGCGTCCCGATCACTTCCCACAGTCCGAGCGTCAGGACATCCATGACTCCGTGGCCGATTGCTCGACCGGGGCTAGATTCCGCGCCGATTTTGTACTCGTACACATCGTGTCTGAGCCCGGATTCGCCCTGCGACGAAGCAACGGGCGAACCAAGTTGAAGTTCCACTTCGCCCCGCGAAGCGCCGACGCGAACGACTGAAAGATTCGGATCGGGCTTTCCGCTTACAGCCATAGCGACCGAGCAACCCGATCCGATGAGGGCTGAAAGTGCGAGGGACACAAGCACAAGAATGCGCATCAACATCATCTCCTCCTTTTTAACTGTCAAAATAGTTGAAGATGGTAATGATAATAATATATAAGTCCAATGCCAATTGGAATGTAAGATAAATTAGTTGACGCTCCGGAATCGCGCGCTTTGGGTGTGTGAAACGCGGATCGTGCGTGTCATTGATGCCCGACGAAGATTGCGGACTGGCACAATTTTCAAACGGGATACTTTTATAGGCGCGCTTGAATGGATTCTGTTCGGTATCGGTCCATCCCCTACAGGCAGAACCTGCGTGTCGGACTTTCTTTCGAACCTCAAAGTTCTTCCCGTCACACCCTCGGGGCCGATGTACCTTTCACTGTGAGCATGGACATCAATCGCATACCCGCCCCGATCCCCTTAGCCGCCGCCAAGGCGTACGGCGTTGCATCGCGCCCCGTCACTCCCGCGCGCGTTGATCGCGTCGCCGGTATGGATGCGGCGACCGTTCGTGGCACCGATCAAGTCAATATCCAAGCCAAAGACGCCATGCGCGCACGCGTCGCGAATCTCGTCGCGGCGAAGGTGGAAGAGCGTCCGTTCGCTGCGGAGCAACCCGCCCCGCGCGATCCGTCGGTGCTCCAGTTCTATCGACATCCGGCTGATCGCAACGCCGCGGCCGTGCAGATGCAAGGCAATCGCGTCGATGTCACCGGTTGATCACGCGCTTGTGTCGAATATTGTGTTGTGTTGCTATCGCAGGATGACCGCCGCGCTCACCGTCGCGACGATGATCCACAGCACAGCCGCCTGAACCAGAGCGCGCCATCCCACGCTCTTGAGCGCGTGCACCGAAAGTCCCGAACCGATCAGAAAGAGCGCGAGTTTGAAACCGCCGCCCGCGACGGACTTGATCTGCGATTCAACTTCAGCGATCTGAGGAATCATCGTGCGGGCGCCGCTGGCGAACATGAACAACACGATGAACCAGGGGAAATCGGGACGCGTTGATTGCGTTTCGCTTTTCGCACGACGCGCCAGTGCACCGAACGCCAGCGCAATCGGAAAGATCCAGAGCACGCGAGTCAGCTTCACGATGTGGGCGTGATCGAGCGCGACGGTGCTCGTCGGATTGTCAGGCGAGTGGTATCCACCCGCGGCGCCGGCGACGCTCGCGATGTCATGGAGCGCGACGCCGGCCCATTGACCGAACTGTATTTCGCTCATCCCGAGCTTGTGCGCGATGATCGGCAAGGTGTACAGCCCGATCGCGTTCAAGATGAAGATCGCGCCTGTCGCCACGCCCATCGCGCTTGCCGTCGCACCGATGGACGCTCCGACCGCCGCGATCGCCGAGCCGCCGCAGATCGCGGTGCCGGATGAGACGAGGACGCTGGTCTCGCGTTCGGTGTTCAACAATCGCCCGAGAAGATGACCGGTGACGAGCGTTCCCGCGATCGTGCCGACCGCCAGCAGCAATCCATCGGCCGCCGCGCCGATGAGGTTGTGGAGATCGATGCGCAGTCCCAGCGCGACGATGCAGATTTGAATCAGGTACTTGGCGATCACGCGCGCCTGTGCGTTCCACGCCGACAGCGAGGTGACGGCAACGATCATGCCGATGCTCAACGCCAGTGGCGCATTGATCCACGGCGTGAGGCAAAGCGCACCCGTCACGAGAAACACGGGCTTCGAAAGGCGCGCGATTGTCGATGATCCATCCTGCAAGCCTGAAAGCATAAGCGCTACCGTTCACGCATGAAACGCCCGACCCCAGGTCCTCTCGCGTCGCACTGGATGCATGATCCATCGGTCGTGTTTCTCAATCACGGATCCTTCGGCGGATTGCCGCGCGCCGTGCACGAGGCCCAGATCGCCTTGCAGCGTCGAATGGAGGCCGAGCCGGTGCGGTTCTTCGTCGAGGATCTCTGGCCGCTGATGGATGACGCCCGCAAGCACTTGGCGGCGTTTCTCGGATGCGATTGGACGTGTCTCGCGCCGGTTCCCAACGCCACCACGGGCGTCGCGACCGTTCTGCGCGCACTTGCCGATGTCGGATACCTCAGTCGCGGCGATGAAGTGCTCAGCAACACCCACGAGTACCCCGCGTGTAAGAACAACCTGCTCCGGGTGGCGCGCCAGACCGGTGTATCCATCGTCGAAGCTGAGATTCCGTTTCCGATCGCGTCACCGGAGATCGCTGTCGATGCGCTTCTCAGTCGCGTCACGAACAGAACAAAGCTTGTCATGGTGAGTCATGTGACAAGTCCCACGGGGCTCGTGCTGCCGATCGATCGATTATGCGCGCAACTTGAGCCGCGAGGCGTTCGCGTGCTCGTGGATGGAGCGCACGCGCCCGGCATGGTTTCGGATTTGAATCTCAATCGCATCGGCGTCTCGTACTACACGGGCAATTGCCACAAGTGGATCTGTTCACCCAAGGGTTCCGCGTTCCTGCACGTCCGTGAAGATAGAAAACATGAGATTCTTCCTGTGGTGCTTTCGAACAACGCCGAGAAGCATCGCGCGGATCGCGATCAATTCCTCACGGGTTTCGATTACGTCGGGACGGGCGATTACTCCGCGTTCCTGTCGATTCCGTTCGCGCTGAAGTTCATGGCCGGACTCGTCGAGGGTGGATGGCCCGCGATCATGAACGCCAATCGCGCGCTCACGCTTCGCGCGCGTGATCTGCTGTGCCGCGAAATCGGCATGACGCCCGCGGCCCCCGATTCGATGATCGGCTCGATCTGCACGATGATCCTGCCGCCGCACAAGCCGGAACTGCACGAGCGATTGATGAAGCGTCCGTCCAAACAGCACGATGCGTTGTGGGACAATCTCAATCGCAACCACGGCATTCAGGTTCCCGTGTGGGGCCTTGCGGGCAAGCCGGAACGCTTCCTGCGCATCGCGTGTCAGGTCTTCAATGACCTCGGCCAGTACGAGTATCTCGCCAAGTGCCTGCGCATCGAGCTTGATGCGGAATCCAAGGCCTGAAACGCGCGTTATCGGGCCATGATGGGCCATTGACTCGTCGTGTACAATGCCACCATGATGATGCGCTCATTCGCTCTGACTTCCGCAGTTGTGTGCTCCGCGAATATCGCGTGCGCGACGATCGTGCATGTGCGCATCACGGGACGCGTCGAATCCAATCAATTCACCACGGGACTGCTCGCCGGCGTTCCCGCGAATGCGCCGGTCGAACTTCGATTCGCCGTCGACTCCGCGAACTTCATCACCAGCCCGACACCGACGCTCGTGAACCGGGTGCGCGGCTATCGGGTGATCAACTCCTCGTTCTCGCTCGTGATCGGCGGACGCAACGTTCCGCTGCTCAACAACCCGCAGTGGAACTTCGTGATCCGCAACAACGATCCCGACATTGACGGATTCTTCTTTTCAGTCGGCACCGATCTGCCGACACAGATTCCCGTCAACATCAATGTGCCCAACTTCGGCGTCGAATACTCACGAACCTTCGCCGGATCGACGACGCTCCCGTCGCTCAACCTCCTCGATTACCCCGGCCAGTGGGCGTTCGACGATATCAGTTCTTATAACTTCAATATCGCGCGCGGCGAGATGAGCGTTCCCACCATCATGACCCCCGAGACCATCACGATCTATACCGATCCGCCCTGCCGCGCGGATCACAACGGCAGCGGGGGAATCGACGGCGACGACATCATCGCGTTCTTCGCCGACTGGGACGCTTCACGCAGCGCCGCTGACTTCAACAACGACTCCGGCGTGGACAGCGATGACGTGATCGGGTTCTTCGCGGCGTGGGATGCCGGCTGCTGATCCATCCCGCGCCGACTCGCTAGAATGTGAACGGTTTCAGGAGAAGTTCGCATATGGCCGCGGATGGCACAGCTGAAGCTTGCCCCAAGACGCGCTATCCCAAGCTTGCGTCGCTCATCGCATACCTCGATTCGCTGAACGGTCGCGCCGATCTCGCCAAGCTCACCGCCTTGCTGTCGGATGTGCGGATTACCCGCGAGGACATCGCCTCCTGCTGTGTCTTCGGCGCGCGCGGATACAAGCGCAACACCATCACCGAAAGCCCTTGGTACGAACTGCTCGCCCTCTGCTGGCATTCCGGAGACGCCACGCCGATCCACGATCATCAAGGCGTCTCCTGCGCCTTCCGCGTCATCGAAGGAACAGGAACCGAAATCCGTTTCAACGCGACTCCCTCGGGATTGATCTGCCCCGCGGCGACCATCGCCATGGAACCCGGCTACATCTGCGCCGCCGATGATGCCGACATTCATCAAGTCGCCAACATGCAGGCTCCCGGCGTCGATCTGATCACGCTGCACATCTACTCGCCCCCGATCACCAAAATGAACACCTACGACTTCGCCAACTCCGTTGGTTCCGATGTCGCGGCGAGATACAGCATGCCCGCCAAGGGCGATATTCCCTGCTGAATCAGTCATTGACGCGCTTCTCTTACGAGCGTTCGTCGCCGTACCCTCGTGCATGCGTGTCGCCGTCATCATCGCCGCCGCGGGCGGTTCGAATCGTTACTCCGCCGCCGGCGGACTTCGCCACAAGCTCGACGAGGATCTCGGCGGCAAGCCCGTGCTTCAGCGCACGGTCGAGACCTTCTCAAAATATGAATCGTCAGATGTGACAATCGCCGACATCATCGTCGCCGGTCCGCACGACGAAGAAGCCTTGCGTGAATTCCGCGAGCGGCACGGCGATCGATTGAATCTGCTTGGCGCGAGAACCGTCAAAGGCGGAAAGGATCACCGCTGGCAGTCCGTCGCGAACGCGCTCGCCCTCGTGTCCGCGGATGTCACGCATGTCGCGGTGCATGACGGAGCGCGTCCCGGCATAACTTTTGAATTCTTACATCGCATGTTCGAAGCCGCCGCGCGCTTTCCCGCTGTGATTCCCGCCGTGACGATCTCCGACACCGTCAAGCGCGTCGAGACCACGGAGGAAACCTTCGGCGGAGACGATCATGTCGCCGCGATCCTCGGACTGGGCGCGGAGTCTCGCCAAAAAGTCCGCGCGGTCTCCGCGACGATTCCCCGTGACGGACTGATGCTCATTCAAACCCCGCAGATCTTCAGTGCCGAACTGATTCGTCGCGCATACGCGCAGGCCGATCTCTCCGGTACGGATGACGCGTCGCTCGTGGAGCGACTTGGCGAGCGCATCGTCGTTGTCGACGGCGAACTGCGGAATCTCAAGATCACCCTGCCGTCCGACCTCGATTTCGTCCGCGCCGCGATGGGATTCAAAGCCCCCGAGGGCCGCCCGGCGCACAAGAGATTCTGATTTTCGGCTTTGCGGACCGCTTTTCACATGGCAAAGAAAAAACCAACGTCCAAAGGATCGAAGAAGCCCGAGAAGGCCGCTGAAAATATCGCCGCCGCGCTGGCGGGCCTTCGGACGCGCATCAACGCGCTCGATGCGCAACTTGTCAAAATCCTGAACGAGCGATGCGAACTTGTCGTCGAAGTGGGACGGCACAAGCGCAGCGCCGGACTGCCCGTCTACGCGCCGCATCGCGAGGCGGAAGTTCTTGAGCGCGCGATTCGCGAATCCGTTGGGCCGCTCCCGGAGCGAACGCTCGAAGCGATCTATCGAGAACTGATGTCGGGCAGTTTCACGCTTCAACAGCCGATGCGCATCGGCTTCCTCGGACCCGCCGGCTCACATTCGCATGTCGCAGCGGTGCGCCAGTTCGGTTCCTCCGTCGCGTTCGAAAATCTGCATGACATCTCCGGCGTCTTCACCGAAGTCCAGCGCGGCCACGTGAACTACGGTCTCGTGCCGATTGAGAACTCAACGGGCGGCGGTATCGCCGAAACGCTTGACGCCTTTCGTGACGGATACGCCCACAAAGGCCGCGGCGAGGTCAGTGTCTGTGCCGAAGTGCAACTCGCCGTACACCACGCCTTTCTCGGGAACACGGAGCCCGGACTGGTTCGAAGGATTTTCTCAAAGCCCGAAGTCTTCGCGCAGTGTCGCGTGTGGCTCGCGCGTCAGTATCCCAACGCGGAATTGGTCGCGATGCCCAGCAGCAGCCGCGCAGCTGAGGCCGTCGCCGAGGAGACTCGCAAGGCCGGACGCGCGGGACGGGCTCCGGATGTCGCGGCGATCGGGTCGGAACTGGCCGGACAGATCTACGGTTTGAATGTGCTCTTCGCGAACATCGAAGACAACCCGGACAACATCACGCGCTTTTTTGTGATCGGCCGCCAATTGGCCGTTCGAACCGGCGACGACAAGACGACGGTGATGTTCACGACCGCCGACAAGCCCGGCGCGCTTGTCCATGTCCTGCAAGCCTTTGAGCGCCACTCGATCAACCTCACGCACATCGAGAAGCGTCCCAGCGGCAAGCGCAACTGGACCTACACATTCTTCATTGATGCGCAGGGGCATCGGGATGATGACGGGATGTCCAAGGCGTTGGCGGAGGCGAAATCCCATTGTCGCGAACTCGCCGTACTTGGGAGTTATCCCCGCGCGAAACGAATTTTGTGACATGAGTGTGTGGCCGGTCGCGGCCGTCCTTCGCAACCTGCGACCGCTGAAAGCTCTACAAAGCAGTGGAATCGGCGTTGTTTCGGATGCAAATCCGTACAAATAACGAACCATGGTAAGCCTTGGCCAACTGGGTCCGGGGCGAGTTGAGGATCAGGCTCAAGGTCGGTAGGCTTTGGGTCTGAAGTCGGATTGAAG
>JBKDPX010000328.1:0-2227 GCA_046342165.1 Phycisphaerales bacterium
GATCTCTTCGTCTCTTCCGATGACCGGGTCAAGCTTGCCGCTCTGCGCGCGCTCGGTGAGATCGATCGCATACTTCTTCAACGCTTCGAAGTTCGATTCCGCATTCGGATCGTCGACGCGCTCGACTCCGGATGCCTTTCGAATCTCCTTTGCGGCCGCTTCGAGTTTCGCGTGCGTCAATCCCAAACCCGACAGCAAGTCCTTCGCCTTGTCATTCACGCTCGCCACGGCGAGCAACAAGTGCTCCGAACTCACATACGAATCACCGAGCCGCTTGCTTTCGGCGTCCGCTTTACTCAACACCTCCATGATGGCGCGGCCCGTCACGCCGCCTCCGCCTGAGACTCGCGGCAATCGGGTCAGTTCCGCGCCGACCACTTGCTTCACGCGTGCGCCATCCGCGCCCGCTTTCGAGACGATCGCCGTCGCCGGACTCGTTCTGTCCTCCAACAGCGCGGCGAGCACATGCAATCCGGTGATTTCGGGATGTCCCTGCGCCGACGCAGCCGACTGCGCGTCCGCAAGCGCTTGTTGTGCCGATGCCGTCAATCGATCCATGCGCATGGTGGTGCCTCCTGGAAGTTCCTTCTGGAGTTGTGTGATGCAAAAGGCGGGCCGATTCCGATACACCCTTGCCTCGCTCGATCGTGCCAAGTTGGCAGAATCCGCTGACGAACACGTGCAAGCGGGGACAATTGCGCCGCTTCGGACTCGTTTCACCCTGACACATACCGAATACAACGGTGTTCAGGTTGACCCGGGCGCTCCAAGTCGGTACAACAATGACCCTGCGATCTAGATATGGAGTATGCGATGGCCAGTAAGTTCACCCGTGTCAGTCTGTTGCTCATCCTCGGCGCTGCGGGTCTCACCATGACCGCGTGTGGCAGCAGCTCGGATATCCGTGGCGACCTGACTCCCGGCATGATGGGCGTGAACACCCGTCTCTCCGACAAGCAGAACAACATCGCCATCACGCGAAACCTGAATCGCCGTCAATTCTGGGATGATCTTGGTCGTCTCACTCTGCTCGATCGTCCGAGCCGCCTCACGCCGGTCCCGTCGACCCGCTGATCCCGTCCGCCAATCAGTTACGCCATGGACCCCGCTGATCGGCGGGGTTCTTTTATTGCATCGCCTCGCGCATCAGTGTGGCGAAAGTTCCGCGCTCCGCCGCCTCCTGATCCTGTTCGCCCGTGTTGAGCACGCGTCGGTCATAACCGCCGTCCGTTCGCAACAACCAGGCGTTGCGTCGATCGGAGCCCATGATTTCAAAGATGCGATGCAACTTACGCCGCGCCTCTCCGCCTCTGACCGGAACCGCGGCTTCGACGCGATTCGACAGGTTGCGATACATCCAGTCCGCGCTGGAGATGAACCACTCGCCGTCGAGCGGGTCCTCCTGTCCCGACGCGAAGTGGAACACGCGGCTGTGCTCGAGGAACCTACCGATCACCGAGATCACTTCGATGTTCTCCGACATACCGGGCACACCGGGCTTCAAACAGCAGAACCCGCGCACGAAGAGCGTGACTTTCACGCCCGCGTTGCTCGCCGCGTAAAGCCGCTCCGTCATGTCGCGATCCTCCATAGAGTTGATCTTCGCGACGATCCGCGCCGGCAGTCCCTTGCGGGCGTTCTCGATCTCGCGATCGATCATCTGATTGAACTTCTGCCGCATGTTGAACGGCGCAACAAGTAATGTATTGTAAGATTGCGTCGCGGCGAGCCCGGTCAGATAGTTGAACAGACTGACGAGGTCCGACGTGATGTCCGGATCGCATGTGAGCAAACCAAGATCCGTATACAACTGCGCGGTCTTCGGGTGGTAGTTGCCCGTTCCCAGGTGCGCGTAGCAACGCAACCCCTTGTTCTCCTTGCGCACCACCAAACTCGTCTTGCAGTGCGTCTTCAGGCCGAGCACGCCGTACGCGACGTGAACCCCCGCCTTTTCGAGCTGCCTCGCGAAACGCACGTTGCGCCCCTCGTCGAATCGCGCGCGCACTTCCACCAAACACGCGACCTGCTTGCCTTGCTCGGCAGCGCGCATCAGGTGCTCGATGAACGGCGAATCGGGGCTCGTGCGATACAGCGTTTGCTTGATCGCGACGACATCGGGATCAGCCGCCGCGGACGCGATGAATCGCTCGACGGTCGCCGAGAAACTTTCGTACGGATGGTGCACCAACAGATCGCTCTTGCGGATCGACGCGAAAAAAGTCGCCGG
>JBKDPX010000329.1:0-2505 GCA_046342165.1 Phycisphaerales bacterium
GCGCAGGTAGTGCTCAACCAGAATCTTGCGGGTATGACCAGCCCATGCCGCCCAATCGGCGAGGTCGTGGCCGTTGCATACCACGGGTGTCTACATACCATCGCTCTCCGGAATGCGTGGTTGAAAGAAACGCCAGTGCTCGTGAGAACTACTGCCCACCTGTCATGTTCGGTTGCTGCGTCTCTATGAGAGCTCGCTTGTGGAGCGGGATTTGTGCAAAACATAAAATAACATAATATGTACCAGATGAGGCTGCGCCTGTTCATTTCCATTTATAAAAAGAGAACTTTGCGATCTAACTAAAAATTTTGATGAGGTGTATTCCGGTTTGCGCGATGATGACACTGCGTGTCGGCGTGGCGACGGCTCAACCGGTGCAATGGCGGGTGGCGGATGGAGGGAATGGGTATTGGTATGAAGTTGATGTCACCTTTCGAACCTCGGAGGAGGCGACATCGACTGCTGATCGAATTCCCGCCGGTGATTCCCTCAACGAAACAGCACCCAACGCCGATCGCGCCATCGCATTCGCGGCGGAATCGTGCTTTTCCCCTTGATGTCTCAGCCGTTTGGTTCTAATATCTTCACAGCATCAAGAGTCCCGGGAGGCCTCATTATCCCGGGCGGCAACCGAATCCCGCTTCAATCGCGTGATCACGGTGCCGAGGCCGGCCCTGAAAGGGGCGATGCGGTAAAGCGGCAGGCGTGCGTCGTCAGCCGACTTTGCAAACTGTTCCCCGTGTGCGGGAGCGGCCCCTTTCATGCTGAGCGCTCTGGATGCCATGGAGTTTTCCCATGGCGAAGTTTTTCGAGGATCTTCCGACACGTGGCCGACTGCGAATGAAGTTTCGACCGGATACCTATTGGTATTGGCCGAACGAGATCTCGCCGAACATCAAGTGCGACCTTCGTCGCCGGGCGCTCAAAAACGCGATGAAATCAGGCGAACTCGAGTGGATGGAACCCGCGGATTTCCGCGACTCGGCTTCGTTGAAACGCCCTCCGTCCTACATCTCAGGTGAATATCTCGACGATTGCCTCCCGGGAGAAGTCGAAATCGCGCGCGTGACCGTTCGATCGCGACATGATGACGCCCCGGGCATGTCCGGTTCCGCGATCGAAGTGTCCTCCATCCGTGCTCGTCCAGACAACGACGGAATTCGCTACCGGATCGTCATGGAAAACATGGACCCTGAACCTCGGAGCAAAGCGGATCCCGAATGGACCAAACATCCTCTCACGTTGGAGGAGCTCATCGATTTCATGTACGTCGCGGATCTGGTCGAGTATTGGTGGTATCCGTCGTGTGAAGGACCGCCGGAGATTCCGTACGCGTTTGCCTCCATCCGTTCCGAGTACTACCCCCAGCTCGAGAGAGCTTGGGACATTCGCTTCCGCAAGTGGCGCCGACGCCGCTGATCCGATCACGATCGCGGATCTCGAGAAGCGACATCCTCGCATATGTCCTTTCTATCACCTTTCGCAGGGCTGGCGGCTCGATCAAGGGCCGCCGACCCTGTTTGCAGGAATACTCCATACTGATTCGAAAGATCCATGATCCGAATTGACGTTGTGTTGAAGGCTCACTCAAGTCCGTGACGCCGAGCCGCACCTGAATTCGACATCGCCTCGCACATTCTTCGGGCAAGGACATCATTTTACGCGCTGATGCCCGCTTCCTGCAGATCATCCTGCGGTGATCTGACGAGAAGGTTGCCTCTTTGCCCGGGGTTGTCGCGAATACCATCAGGGCGGTCTATTTCGTCATGCTTTCGGGAACGTACACAACTCCGGCTCGTGTGCTTCATGTGCTCCGTGCGCTCATCGCGATCTCGTTGGCCTGTTTCATCGCACCATCGACCGCGGTCCTCGATGTGATCCACGCCCGGTCAGCGGTTCACGAGGACGCAAGTTGTGACTCTCACGAAGATCATCACTCGCATGCTCCGACGGAGATTCCTGATCACAAACCAACGACATGCGATACATGTGAACGCATCGTGCATGCGAAGTCCTTCACTGCGTGTGCGCCTGATGCGCTGTTTGTCCTTGATTTCGTGCCTCTACCGGTTCCCGAAGCTCCTTGCTCTCGCTTGGAGGCGCTGACGGTTGATCGTGAACACGCTCCTCGCGGGCCGCCAGATGTCGATCCGGTGTACCTGTCGTAGTTGAGCGCGCGCCTCTTGGTTCGCGTTTCGTATCTGTCACTTGCCACAGTCATCGATCGGAATATCACATGAACCGTCGACGTGCCTTCACGCTCATTGAGCTGTTGGTGGTTATCGCGATTATCGCTGTATTGATCGCAGTGCTCCTGCCCGCACTGGGCAAAGCGCGTAACGCCGCGCGCACCACGAAGTGCCTCGCGAATGTGCGTTCACTCCAATTGGCCCAAGCCGTTTATGCCGACACCTACAAGGGATTCCTCGTCGATGTAGGTCTTGCACACGGCGGATCCGGAGATGCGGCGCTCTCGTGGATCGCGGCGCTTGAGGAGTACTACGG
>JBKDPX010000330.1:0-1921 GCA_046342165.1 Phycisphaerales bacterium
GTCCACGGGTTTGTCATTTCTCCTGCTCAGTCTGTATCCCATTGGTTTGATTTTCGCGAACGATGCCGACTCACTCTGGTGGGTTTCGCTCTACTACGGACTTGCGCACACCGGCGCCAGCGTCGGCTGGATGCTCGGCCCCGTCAGCTTCGCTCCCTCTCCCGAAAAAGTGCCGCAGTACGTCGCCATTCATGCGACATTCGTCGGTATTCGCGGCAAGGTTTTTCAGGTTCTGGGTGTGTTCCTCTATGAATACACCCACGACTTCACCATCCCTTTCGTGATCGGCGCGATTTCTTTCGTGTGGAGCGCGTGGCAGATGTTTGCGCTTGATCGACGCATGCATCCCAAGCCCGAATCAACAACACGTGATCCTTCCAAAGACCAAACAGACAACGGAGCGGTTGACTCTTGAAATCAGCCGCGGCGTGTCTACGCTTTGGGTCCATCCAAGTCCCGCATTCGGCGGGATCAATCGTCTGAAACTTTGCTTCGGAGCCCATGGATGACGGGTTCCGGGGCCTGCCCCGCCCGGTAGGCGGCGATCGAAGGACGGCCTCTTTGAGGTTCGTCGCAGGTGGTTGAACCGTCGATGGTTCGCATCCTGCGAAGGAACACAAAGACCCGTCAGTAGGAGGTTTGCGATGTCACGTCGTCAGACATACCTCGCGAAGCCGAATGAGTTGACCAAGTCGTGGCGCATCGTTGATGCGACGGATATCCCCTTGGGCCGTCTTGCCGCGGAAGTCGCCATGGTTCTGATGGGCAAGCACCGTCCGGACTACACGCCGCACGTTGACAGCGGCGATTTCGTGATTGTCACCAACGCGAAGAAGGTCGCGATGACCGGCCGCAAGGCTGAGCAGCGCATGAAGCTTCGTTACTCCCAGTATCCGGGCGGCCTGAAGGCCGAGAGCTACGGCCAAGTCCGTGACCGCAAGCCCGAGTTGCTCGTGGAAGATGCGGTTCGCCGCATGCTCCCGAAGAACCGTCTTGCACGCGTCATGCTCAAGGGCTTGATGGTGTACCCGGGCGGCGAGCACCCGCACGGTGCGCAGAACCCCGTGGCGTTGACGGTCCTCTGATCCTGAATCACACACCGAAAGGAAATCCATGTCGAACATTCTGAGTGGTATCGCTGGTGTGGTCGGGGCCCCCGCGGCTGCCGCGCCCGCCGAGGCAGTGAAGCCGATGCGTCAGGCCAAGCCGGCCGACAAGCACGGCTGGTGGTGGGGAACCGGTCGCCGCAAGACGGCGGTCGCGCGCATTCGCATGAAGCCCGCCGAGGGCGCGAAGGCGACGATCACGTTCGAGTGCGCGAGCGGCAAGGTCAAGTCCGTGTCCGAGTACTTCACGGAAGCCCGCGATCGTTCCGACGCGGAACTCTCGCTGACGCTGACGGGCCTGCTCGGTCGCAGGATGGTCGTTGTGAGCGCTCACGGCGGCGGTGCGATGGGCCAAGCGCAGGCGACCCGCCTCGCGATCGCCCGCGCGCTTCGTGAATACGACCCGTCGTTCGAAGCGGTCCTCCGCCAGAACGGCCTCTTGACCCGCGACTCGCGTGAGGTCGAGCGTAAGAAGTACGGCCAGGCCGGCGCCCGTCGTCGCTTCCAGTTCAGCAAGCGCTGATTCTCGGTTACATTCCGCTGCACACGTTCCCCCTTGCTTTCGAGGGGGAATTTTTTTGGGGAGGGGAATGGGGAATGGGGAATGGGCAGTGGGAAAGACCGAATCACTGCAATGCTCCCTCTTCACCATTGCCCATTGCCTCTTCCCCATTGCCCGAGCAGGCAATAGGCAGTGGGCAATGGGAAAGAACGACTCACTGCAATGCTCACCATTCCCCATTCCCTACGCCGCCTCGAAGCAATGGGAAAGAACGAATCACTGCAATGTTGTCTCTTCCCTCTTCCCCATTGCC
>JBKDPX010000331.1:0-5074 GCA_046342165.1 Phycisphaerales bacterium
CAGCCAAAGACGCGAGGGACATCTCACGCGAAGATAGCCATCCCAATCGGCATGCTCCCGAACACAAAGCCGCGGCCAGTAATCAAGTCCGGCGCGCCGACAAGCCTTCTCGGAAAGTTCGAACCCCAGCGGATGAATGAGGTCAAGGGCGCACCCTGTGGCGACACATGTGCGACCGATGTTTCCCGTGTTGTTCGGGATCTCCGGCTCATGCAGGACCACATCGAAGTGCGAACCGTTCGTGCTCACTTGCCTTGCTTCGCCTTGATGTAGGCTTCTTCGGCTTTCTGTCGCGCGTTGATGGCGGGATCGACCTCGATCACACGCCTGATCGCGGCGAAAAGATCCATACCCACAACGTAGTTCTGGCCGTCCGCACTCTTCACCGGCCACCAGCGAGCTTCGAGATTGCTGCTGGTAAGGATGTAGTAAGGAAGCGGAATCTCACGATCCGTCGTGATCGAGTTCAAGATGTTGGAGCCGTTTTCGGCCACGAGCACGTGATTCGGCGCGAGTTTCTTCGTGGTGTAGATCTCTTCGACCTTCTTCACGGTCTTCGAGAAATCTCGATCCGCCTCGGAGATTTTCGTGTTGTTGATCTGATCGAAGTCCATCGCAACGCCGACAACGACGAGATCTCGTCCGAAGTTACGCGCCACTTCATCGGCTCCGTCCATCAATCGGTAATACGAGCCCGTGACGAGCGGCGACCAGAGATAGATCAATACGGCGCGGCCCTTCAATTCAGGCTTTGACGGGAACCAGTTGGAGTCCGGCAACTGAATCAACTTCGGCGCGGGAGTTCCCTGCGCCTGCGGAGCGTTCGGATCCTTCGGGATCGGAGGCCAATCCGCTTTCGAGAATTGTTCCGCGCTGGGAAGCGGGAAGTTCTGCTCGGGAATGTCAGTGAATTTCAAGGATCCCTTCAACGCTTCAGACTTCAATCGCTCGCGCTCACGCTCTTGATCCTCAGTCGCGAGACGCTGCTTCAAAGTCGCCGCGGCGTCACTCTTCTCGGCCACCAACTCGCTGACCGCGATTTCGACGCTGTCGATTTGAATGTCGGCATATCGAAGCTGTCCGGCGCGATCGATCAGATAGAAGTCGGGATCCTGATCGATCTTCAACGCCTTGCGAAACTCGCTCTTGGCGTCATGCGCAACAAGAAGCTTTGAATCCGCGGGGGCTGCCGGCTTCTTGGCGGTGTCCCAGCCGCGCTCATGATGCACGAGGATCGTGATCAAACCCTCTTTGCCGTACTTCTCCGCCATCTTGATCGCCAGAGCGGAGGCACGCTTGCTCGGCTGGTACCAATCACCCCAGGTCGCGATCAACACGGGCTTGCCCGCGATGTCTCCTGCGGTCAATGCGGCCCCGTTCTGCCAGTCACTGAGCTTGACGAGCGCCTCTGCATCAAACGGCTTCAACTCCATGTCGTTCAACTCGGTCCGGCGAGCGCCTTCACCCTCACGGATGACATTTCGATTGACCTGCGCCGATGCCACCCCCATGGTGCTGATGAACATCGCCGCGAACGTGATGAACTTGGTCATGACAAACATCCCTTCATTGCATCCGCGTGATCACGCGAGAGACAAAACATAGCAGTCGGTGATGGATCCCGTCGGATCATCGTTTCAGACGCACGGGAGACCTGCAGGTTCACGATTCCGTCGCCTGGATGATGCGATCGAGCACCAACGCCGTCGCCACACCCACATTCAATGAATCCACCCCTTCCGCCATCGGTATACGCACCCGAAGGGTCGATGTTCGCATGATGTTTGGGCTCAGCCCGGGTCCTTCGGCGCCCATCAGCACAACCACCTTCGATGCCCGGGGCGATTCTAATTCACGCAGATTCACCGCCGTTGGCGAGGGAGTCGTCGCCAGCACCTCGGCGCCTTCGGAGGCGAGATCGCGGAGTGTGGCTTCCAGATCGTTCACGCAGGCCCATGGAACGCGAAAGACATGTCCCATTGAGACGCGGATGCACTTGCGATAGAGAGGATCGGCGCACCCCGGTCCCATGATCACCGAGGCTTTCGATCCGGCCAGCGCCGCGACGGATCGAAGAATGCCCCCGACGTTGTCGGGATTGGAGACGTGCTCGAGCGCGATGATGATTCGAGTGCCGAGCGTGAGCGCAAGCGACTTGTCGAAGTCGGGCCTGAGGCCGCAGGCTAGCACGCCGCGATGGAATTCGAATCCTGCGATGGCGTGCATGGTCGGGCTGTCGACGATGTACACGGGCGCCGCGACGTTGTGCAGCAGGTCGCCCATGAGATCCAGGCGATCTTGCGTCATGAGCAAGCTGTGCAGCCGATAGTCGGAGGCGATGAGCTTTTCAGCGACGAGTTGGCCTTCCGCGATGAAATACGAAAGCTCGCCTCGCATTTCCGCGGCGCGCCGCGACTCTGATGTCAGATTACGATAGAACTGAACCTCGGGCGCATCCGCATCGCTGATGGGAACGATGGCGGGCACGCGAGTGGATCAGGTGCCGGCTGAGACGCCCAGCGGTTGAGGCCGAACGACATGCGTGGGTTGCACGGTGATTCCAAGCGGCGCGCGCTTTCCGCCGGGGGGCGGGAGGCCCTCCTGATCGATGTGGCGTTGAATGGCCATGATGCCTTCGATCAACTGCTCCGGGCGGGGCGGGCAGCCGGGGATGTACACATCGACGGGAATGAACTGATCACAACCTTGGACCACGGCGTAGGTGTCAAACACGCCGCCCGTGGACGCGCAAGCACCCATCGAGATCACCCATTTGGGTTCGGGCATCTGCTCGTAGATGCGCTGCAGAACGGGCATGGTCTTGACGGAGATGCGACCGGCGACGATGAGCAAATCCGCTTGTCGCGGGCTGAATCGCATGACTTCCGCACCAAAGCGCGCGAGATCGTACCGAGAGCACGCGGTCGCCATCAGCTCGATGCCGCAGCATGCGGTGGCGAAGGGCATCGGCCACAGGCTCGACCGGCGCGCCCAATTGATCACGCGCTGAAGTTGCGTGGTCAGAAATCCGTCAACTGGAAGTGCTGCTTCAAGACCCATGGCTGCTCCGTCTAGACCCCGGTGATTCTATACCCGTTCGATCACCACACGCGGCTCTTCTTGTACGGCTGATAGCCCTCAGAGCGACTTTTAGGGGTTTCATCGTACTTCCGATCGGCAAGCACCGAGTTGCCGCCCATCGCGCTGGTGCGCGTGGTCTCGGTGCGATAACAACCCGAGATGATCACCAGGGCGATACAGCTCAGGACGCGGCGCATCAAACCTAACTTGCGACTCTCCATGGGCAACTGTATTCGTCAGAAGTGTTTGAGATCCGCCAAGGTGGAGTTCTCGAACTCACGACGGCGCAGTTTGGCCAACTCCTGAGAGAGCGGGGAAACACCGTCTCGATCCTGACGCTCAAGGCCTTCCGCAATCGCGAGAACATCGGCGGCTCGGATGCTCTCCGGCGGTGCGGCGGGCACGTAGCCCCCGGCGCCGTCTTGGGTTGTCACCTTTCGAACGACACCTGCGGAGAACAAGGCGCGGATCATGCGATCGATCACCGATTCATCCAAGCCCGTGGCTTTGGCGATGTGCCCGGTTGAAGACTCGCGTCCCGCATTAAAATCTCGAACGATGAGCGCACAGACCTCGAGAATCACTCCGGGATCGGAGATGCGTACGCCTTGAACATCGGACTGCGTCTCGTTGAGTCCCAATCGTCGCATCGCGCGGGAGTCGAGTCCGCCTCGTACGGCTTCGTCATAACGTTGCAGGGCATGAGCGAGCTGTAACCCGAGAAGTACGGTCATCCACGTCACATAGATCCACAAGAGAAACAGCGGTACCAGCGCAATAGATCCGTAGAGGTTCGCGTAACCCGTCGAGTGCGACACATACTCGCGGAACCCCCACTTGCCTGCTTCCCACAAGATGCCCGCGAACGCCGCGCCGATCATCGCCCACTTTAATCGCATCTTGGTGTTGGGCATCACCGAGTACACAAGCAGCAGCAGGACGGAACTGATCATGGAGGTCGCGATGAACACACCGGAGCGCTTGACGACATCCATGATCGCCGCGCCGATGGATTCCTCCTGCGCATTCACCACCGTCGCGGCCTTCGAAAGAGCATCATCAAACAACGCGAGCGACTTTTCCTGAACGTAGAAACTGACGATCAGCAAAAACACGCCGAGGGTCATGAATGTCCAATAGTGCGTGATGCGCTTGATCCAACTTCTGCCGACGGACGCCTCACAGATCTGATTGAACGAGCGCTCGACCTCAACCAACATCGTGATCGCGGCATACAGCAAAGTGAGAAATCCGATCGCGCCGATGGCGGTGTAGTTCACGCCTCGTTCCTTGCTCAGGATGTCCGCGATCATGGTTTCGATGCGGTGCGACTCAGATGCGGCATCGGCGTTCGGAGCCTTCACGGACACCTCATTGATACCGGTGAATTTGATCACCTTGTCGATGTTCGACTGAACGTCCTCCGGACTCATCGATACACGTAACACCACGAGCGAGATGATCAAAGTCGGGATCAGTCCGAAGATGGTGCGGTAGCTGAGCGCCGCGGCCATCCGCGTGATCTGCGTTCGCTTCATACCAAGCAACGCGATCTTCATCACGTGCTTCAAAGCGGCGTAACGTCGGCGTAATCCGCGAACGGAGCCTTGATCGGTTTCGATTGGTGATTCAGACATGAGTTTCAACTCAGGGTTTGAGCACGCGCGGGGATCTCGGCTTGGACTTCACCGGCTGCGTTGCCGGTGATGGCTTGACGACCGGGGGCGGCGAGACAGCGGTTTCGCTTGATTCAACATCGGCGGCGACTGACGGCTTGGTACCGGGTCTTCGACCGGCCTTCGATCGGCCCTTGGTCTTCGGAGGTTCGGGCGGGGCCTTTCGGGCGTTTGGACGATCCGATGCGGCCTCGCGCAACAGGCGTACTTCGTCACGGGTGAGTTCACGCCAATGGCCGGGCGCCAATCCCGTCATGATCAACGGCCCCAACGCGACGCGGGAGAGTTTCTTCACCGGGCAACCCAGAAGAGCCAGG
>JBKDPX010000332.1:0-12420 GCA_046342165.1 Phycisphaerales bacterium
CATGCATCCACAAGGACAAGCAGGGATGCGAAGAGTTGATGACGCTGTCGAAGCAATGTTCCTTTCCACTGTCTGACCGAAAATCATTCCTGCCGGCATTCCCGAGTCAATCAGGGATTCATCCCGCACACTCAACCCTCAATCGCCCAATCCGAACCCGGACGCGGATTCGGAGTCGCCTGCCCCAACGCCGACAGAGACGCACGCATCGCCTCATCCAGGGATTCAACCCGAGGTGTCACGATCCGCACCACAACATACAGATCACCCATCCTTCCGGGTTCATCTTTGATGCCGCGCCCCTTCAATCTCAGCCGTCGACCTGATGAACTTTCGGGTGGAATCTTCAACACGACAGGACCGCCGGGAGTCGGAACCGAAATCTCGGCACCAAGGGTCGCTTCGGCGATCGTCACCGGCAGTTCCAGCGTTAAATCCAAACCGTTCGCAGGCTCATCGGGCTTACCCCTCTTGAACAACGGATGCGCTGCCACTCGAATCGTCAGCAGTACCTCCGCCGCTTGACCCTTCGATCCGAACGGTCCTTGCATCCGGAGGACCTGACCATCCTCCACACCCGCCGGCACTTTCACCTCGACCGCTTTCGTACCCTCGGCCGATCTCAGCGTCACGGATCGCTTGCATCCTCTGGCAGCTTCCATGAAGCTGATTCGCAATTCCTCCTCGAACCTCGCGCCGCGCGTCGGTCGCCTCCCGGGCCGATCACCCGCACTCCTCCCACGTGCGCCGGGCTTTCCCTCCGCGCCGAAAATCCCCTCAAAGATGGACGACAGATCATCGGGATCGAAATCAAAGCCGCCGACATGCATACCCGCAGGACCGGCTCGCCCGCGCGAAGGTTCCGTGAATCCCGGATGCAATCCCGCTTCGCCGTATCGATCATACATCTTGCGCTTGTCCGAATCGGACAGCGTTTCATAAGCCCTCTGAACTTCCGCGAATTTCGCCGCGGCATCCGGCGCCTTGTTCACGTCCGGATGCAAACTGCGCGCCGCGGCACGATACGCCTTTTTGATTTCATCATCCGACGCGCCGCGCTTGACACCGAGAATGTCGTACAAATCACGAGCCATTCAATCATGATAGGAGCCGCATCAGCCATGCAAAAACCCCGCGCGAACGCACGGGGTTTTTGACAAATGATTATAATATATTATTTCTTCGCGGGCTGCTCGCCGATCTGCGGCGCGATCACCTGAACCGGCGCCGTCGACGGCTGTTTCACCACCTCAAGCACTTCGATATCGAAGTACAGCGTGGAATTCGGCGGGATCACCGCGCCTCTTCCGGCTTCGCCGTACGCCATCGATGCGGGAATCACGACGCGTCGCTTCATGCCCTTGCGTGTCTCACCGAACGCAGCGTTGGCTCCGGCAATCAGCTTCGTGCCCTTGGCGAACTTGAACGGCTCGCCGCGATCAAACGAACGATCGAACACCTTGCCGTCCGCCAGATAGCCGACGTAATTGCACACGACTTGATCGCCGTCGCCAGCCGCGGCGCCGAGGTTTTCGTTCACGAAATCAACGGCGACGACACCGCCGTCAAAGCGGGTGACCTTCACGGGAGACGCGACCTTCTCGAATCGATACCACTCGCCCGCGGCCGGACCCCAAACAACCTTGCCATCGGCATCAAATCCGCGATCGGCGATGCTCACAGACGTGGCGTCAACCTTCATGTCGCTCGTCATGGTCATCGCACCGCCGGCGGCCGTAGGAAACGGAGCGGCCGTTTTGCCCTCGAATCCGTCGCCCGCCGACTGCAACTCAAGATCCAGCGTGCCGAGCATGTCAGCCATCTGAATCGCGGGGAAGGAATCCGGTGCGGCCCACAATCCGATCACGCTGCCCAAACGCCCCTTCTCCTTTCGAAACTCCAGCGTTCGCAACTTCAGTTTGCCGCCACCGGAGTACGCCTGAAGCACAATTTGGCGATAGGGATTGGTCAACGCCTTCGCGTCCGCCAACTCCACGTACATCGCGTTGGGAACCTCCGACAGATTCACCGGCGCCACGCTCATCATCACTTCCTGCTCACCGATGCGCGCCTTCCAGTTGCCCGACATCATCGCAACCAATTTCTCAACGTCCGATGCGTTCTGATTCGCAACGGCCATCGAAATCTCCTTCGCGGACGCGGCGGCGGTTCCAAGGCAGAACATCGACAGTGACAGAAGTCCGATTCTCGCAATCTTCATGAGCTTCAACCTTTCCTAACGGAATCCGATCGCGTTCGCCACGCGTGCGACGACGCGCCTCAGGTGTTTTCGGCACCCGACGCCGTTTGTTCGGACATTTCCGCGAATCCCGCCATCAAGACGGGGCCTGACGATCCGGATCAAGCCATGTCGGGCAACAACTTCACGGTGATCGCGATCAGGTCCTTCACATGGCTGATCGACTCTTCCATGAACTTACGCTCTTCCGCATCCATCTTGAACTCGATGATCTTCTCGACGCCGTTGCCACCCAGCACCGCAGGCACTCCGACAAAGAGTCCCTTGCCGCCGTTGAGATCGGCCACGCCGTACTCCTTCTCACAGAATGCCGCCGAAGCGATCACCCGCTTCTTGTCGCGCACGATCGCCTCAACCATTTCAATGGTTCCTGCGCTGGGCGCGTACCAGGCGCTGGTGCCCATCAGCTTGACGATTTCACCGCCACCGACCTTCGCACGATCCACGCATGCCTGAATCTTCTCGGCAGGCAGCAGGTCTGAAATCGGAATGCCGTTCACGCTCGTGCGACGCGGCAGCGGAACCATGTCATCGCCGTGACCGCCCAGCAGCAAGCCCTGAATGTCTTCCACGCTGACCCCGAGCTCCATCGCCAGGAATGTCTTGTACCGGGCGACATCCAACGCACCGGCCTGACCCAGCACGCGATTTTGCGGGAATCCGGTAGCCTTCCACATCACGTACACCATCGCATCCAGCGGATTGCTCACCACGATGACAATCGCGTTCGGCGCGTACTGCTTGATCTTCTCGCCCACGCCCTTCACGATGCCCGCGTTGATCGATACCAAATCGTCACGGCTCTGACCCGGCTTGCGCGGCACACCCGCCGTCACCACCACCACATCGCTCCCCGCAATGTCCGCGTAGTCGAATGTGCCGGTGATGCGAGAATCGAAGTTCTCGACCGGACCGCAGCATGCGAGATCCAGCGCCTTGCCCTTGGGCATGTGCAACTCGGGCTTGTCGCGATTGGGAATATCGAGCAGAACGACATCACCCAATTCCTTCATCGCGATCGATCGCGCACACTCGCCGCCGATGTTGCCCGCACCAATCACGCTGATCTTCGCCCGACGCATCGCCATAGGTTCTGCCTTTCCTGTTGCTTGGCCCCCGACCCGACCACGCGAGCCTTCTGGGGGATCCGATCATATCGCCTCCCACTCGCCGAAATCCGCCCTTGGAAGCCCCGACAACGCCGTGTTTCAACCCGCATGCTCAACCCCGCGGCGCGCGCCTGCCGATCTCTACAGCACCACGATGCTCTTTGACCCCACAACACTCCCGGTAGCCGACAGGTACAAACTCCTGATCGGAGGCATCATCCCCCGCCCCATCGCGCTCGTGGGAACGGTCGCTGTCGACGGTGCGACCAACTTGGCGCCGTTTTCCTTCTTCGCCGGCCTCGGAAGCAATCCCATGACGCTTTTGTTTTGCCCCGCGAACAAGCCGGACGGCTCGGAAAAAGACAAGATGCGTAACTGCAATCCCGTCGATCAAGGCTGCACCGGCGTCTTCTCGGTCAACATCATGAACCTGCGCGACATCCGACGCACGGTCGCGGCGGCGGAGGAGCTTCCCTTCGGCGAAAGTGAATTCGAGTTGACGGGACTTCATCACGGGGCCTGCGTGAAAATCCCGGCGCCGCGCGTCGAGGAGGCCGGCGTCTGCTACGAATGCAAAACTATCCATATATTACAAACGAATCCCGGCGCGCCGTCCGGCGGAAATGTCGTCGTCGGCGAAGTGCTCGCCGTTCACGTGCGCGACGATGCGATCAATGAACGCATGCACATCGACCCGAATGTCATTGATCCCGCGGGCCGACTCGGCGGCATGTCCTACTGCAGCGTTCACGATCGATTCGAATTGCCCATGGGACGCGGCGCGCTCTCCGCGCCTCAAAAATAACAAACCCCCGTTCTTATGAACGGGGGTCTGCATGTCCCTGAGTTATCGAGAGAGATATTCGAATCAAATCAGCGCTTGCGACGCGCGGCGATCGCCACGCCCAGGCCGAGCAGCGCGACCGAACCCGGAGCGGGAACGATCTGAGCCGTCACGCCCGTGGCGCGGTTGGTGAAGTTCGACGAGAAGAAACCGTTCGCGCCGAGCACGAGTTGCACAAGAGCGCCCGTGTAAGGCTCAGCCGCGTTGAGGTTCAAATCCCACGCGCCGCCGTTGGAACCGTTGAAGGTGCCGTCCTGGGCGCCGTTGTCGTTCACATACACGTTCTCAAGCACACCGTCGAAGGCGATGAAGCCCAAGCCGAGGTTGCGCCAAGTACCAGTGATCGCGCCGGCGATCGTGTCGCCATCGGCATCGGTCACCGTGAAGGAGCCCAGCCCGGTGCGCGTGCCGTTCAGCGAGATTCCGCCGACGGCGATGTTCAGCATGAAGTTGCCCTGATCGGCTTGGCTCACGAAACCGGGCGAGAACGCCGCGGTGCCTTCGGGAACAACGAGACGCGAAACATCGCCCGACGTGCGCAGGCTCGCAGTATCAACCGCCATCGCGGTGAACATGCCCGTTGAAGCGTTGTAGGAGCCGGCGAGATCGTCAAACGTCATCGAGACGAGAACGACCTCAGCGTTCGCTGAAGCGGTCAAACCGCCAGCGACCAAAGCCAAAGACAAACCAAAGTTCTTGAAGGACATGAAGCTCTCTCTTTCTCCTGCCGACCCTGTGGGCCGACAAATAGTGTGACACAAGCCAGGTATCTCACGCCCGGCCGGAGGTAGTGTCTGCGAAATGTGCTGCAGAGTCAATCCTCTTTCCTTCACGAATCTATGAAAAACAGCCAACGCCTCCAGAAAGACTTCTAATCGATCCTCAACACCGTTTCATGGACTGATCCGATCGATTTTATTGGACTTCATTTGTGTTAAAAAGACGGAAAGAAGCCCATGGAAAAACAAAAAACCCGTCTTGCGACGGGTTCTGAGTGGTCTGCATTGCAGAGTTGGTGATCAGCGACGACGACGAGCCGCGGCAAGTCCGCCGAGTCCGACGAGGGCCAGCGCACCCGGAGCCGGGACGATCTGAGCGGTCACGCCGGTGGAGCGATCGCTGAAGTTCGATCCGAAGAAGTTGGTCGCACCGAAGACCAGATTGACGAGCGCGCCTTCGAACGGCTGCGAACCCGGGAAGCTCATCGACCAGTCGGTCGAGGAACCGTCGGTGCCGTTGAACATGTTGTCGTTGGCGCCGTTGTCATTCAGGAAGATGTTCGTCAGATTGCCGCTGAATGCAAGGAAGCTGCCGACGAGCACCCATTCACCGCTGATGTCGCCGGTGATCGTGTCACCATCGGCATCGGTGAAGGTGAAGCTACCGGAGCCCACGGCGTGGTTCGGCGCATCGATGTTCACGGAGATCGAAATCTGGAAGTCGGCGGGATTCGCGCCGCTGACGAAGCCGGCTTCGAACACGGCGTTGCCTTCGGTCGGGATCAAGCGCGATGCATCGCCTGCGGTCTGCAGGTTGATCGTGTCCACCGCGACAGCGCTGAACGTTCCGCTCGTCGAACTGCTCTGGGTGTAGGACCCGGCAAGATCGTCAAACGAAAACGCTGCGCTCACTTCGGCTTGAGTCGCGGAAGCGACACCGAGCGCACCGGCCAATGCAAACAGGGAAGCTGCTTTCATCTCTGTCTCCTTTGAAACCGGTAGTTCCGACCATCAAGTCGGAGTTGTAGCCGATTGTCTTGTCTCCGCCCGCTCTCTCCAACGGGCTGCTGGAAAGATATCAGAGAGTTCGGATATGCGCATCACCGATCACCATGAATTTGGCGTTTTTGTGCGTTGCCGATGGCTTCGTATCGAATCGGCCGTGAGTTTCTTCCATCGCTCTCGGCTTATCGGACGACCAGGCGAGGTCCAATGAAAGACCCCCGGGCGGTGGACCCGGGGGTTCAGGGAGTGCAGGAGCGAGTCCGTTGAAAGAGAAGGTCGCCGGGGTGGACGGCTCCCTCTCGCTCGCTGCATTGTTGGACTTTCGATCGCTCGTGAAGGAGTTGCAAAACTCCGATTGAATGCGTGGCGTGAATCCGGTTGAAATCAAAACTCCCTGGCGAGCCGGAGCCACTCGACCGCCCGTTTAAGAGCCGTCGACCGGTTCCGTCATGATCCATTCAGTCCCGGCGATTCGTTCTTGCGATCGATTCGCCGCGCCCGCCGACTGTTCATTTCAACTCGGGAGCGGTGAGCCGCCGCCGATCCTCGGCTCGCGGCTCCGATGAGCTTCCGTCCTCATCGGCCCTTCATTCCCGCAGTCCGCTTCTCACAAACCTCACAGCCTCCTTCACCGCTCGACGAAAGCCCATCGGAAGAAACCGTCGCCATGCCTGAATCGCACTCAGCTGCAACCAAGACTGTTGCCGCAGTTCAGGCACTTATAACATGTTCCACTTCTAACAGTAACATTTCCGCACACATCGCAAGCCGGCGCATCGCTGACTTCCTTCATGTACGAATCCAGTGTCGCCTCTTGGCTCTTCAACTTCAGCATCATCTCGCCGTCACCCGTCACGACCTTCATCGCCGCCTCGGCGTTGGTGAGCGTCAAGCGTGATGCGCCGAGTTGAGGACGCTCATCCGCGGCACGCAACTCACGCTGTTCGGCGAATCGAGGAGAATTCTCCTCCATGTAGCCGGGCACGAACTGCATACCCATCCAGCGGAAGATGTAATCCACCAAGCTCTTGGCGAAGGGGATGTCCATGTTCTCGGTCATGCCCGCCGGCTCGAAACGCTGGTGGCTGAACTTGTCAACCAGGCTCTTGACCGGCACTCCGTACTGCAACGCAACGCTGGTCGCCGTGCCAAGGGAGTCCATCAAACCACCGATGGTCGAACCCTCCTTGCTCATGGTGATGAACAATTCACCGGGTTGACCGTCGTCATACAGGCCGACAGTGAGATAGCCCTCGTGTCCGGCCACGTTGAACTTGTGCGTCAACGAACGACGAGTATCAGACAGGCGTCGACGAGTCGCCTTGGGCTTGGCTTCCGTGATCGGTGCCGATACGGTTGACGAGACGGGCGCCGCGACCGTGACGATCGGCGCCGGAACGACTTCGACCTTCTCTTCCTTTCCGCTTTCCTTCTTCGCCTCGTCAGCGGTGGCGGAGAGCGGTTGGCTGAGCTTGCAACCGTCGCGGTAGAGCGCGTTGGCCTTCAAGCCAAGCTCCCACGACAAACGGTAACAGTTCTTGATGTCATCGATCGCCGCATCGTTCGGAAGATTGATGGTCTTGGAGATCGCACCGGAGATGAACGGCTGCGCCGCGGCCATCATGCGGATGTGACCCTCGGGCGCGATGAAGCGCTTGCCGAGTTTGCCGCACTTGTTAGCGCAGTCAAACACCGCCAGGTGATCGCTCTTGAGATGCGGCGCACCTTCGATGGTGCTGGCGCCGCAGATCACGGAGTTGAGCTTGTCGATCTGATCGGAAGTCATGCCGAGCGCGCTGAGGAGGTTGAACGACATGTCCGCCTGCGCCTTGGCGGGATCGATCCCGCATGCCTTGAGGCTGTCCGCCGAAATGCTCCACGCGCTGAAGGCGAAGGAGAGTTCGAAGGTGCCGGGCAAGGATTCCGTAACGGCGTGAAGGTCGGCGTCGGTGAGCCCGCGCGCCTTCAGGAACTGCGCGAGGGTTTCACCGGCGCGCGCACCCTTCACGCCGGCGGGCAACGGGGTCTCAAGGCTGAGCGTACCGAGCAAATACGCCATGATGTCGCGCACTTGTGTGTCGGAGTACCCGAGCGTGCGAAGCGCCGGACGCACCGAATCGTTCGCGATCTTGAAATAACCGCCACCCGCGAGTTTCTTGAACTTCACGAGAGCGAAGTCGGGCTCGACGCCCGTGGTGTCACAATCCATGAGAAGACCGATCGTGCCGGTCGGCGCGATCACCGTCGTCTGCGCGTTGCGGTATCCGTGCTTCTCGCCGAACGCGAGCGCATCGTCCCACGCGCTGACCGCGTGGCCGAGCAACGACGCCGTGTTCGCGACCGCCGACTTGCCCGCCTTCGCCGACAACAAAATCAAGTTGTGATCGATCGGCACCGGCGTGATGCGAAGCTGCTCGTAGTCCTTCGAGTCACGAGCAACGCCGTGCGCGGCGCGGCGGTGATTGCGGATCACGCGAAGCATGTTGTCCTTGTCCGCGGGATAGCCCGGGAACGGTCCGTGCTCCTTCGCCAGCAACGCGCTCATGCGGTAGCTGCGCCCCGTCAGGATCGAAGTCAAACATGCGCAGATCGCGCGGCCTTCATCGCTGTCGTAAGCAATGCCCGCCTGCATCAACATCGCACCCAAGTTCGCGTAGCCGAGACCGAGCGTGCGGTAGCGATACGAAAGTTCCGCGATTTCGCGGCTCGGGAACGCGGCCATCAGCACCGAGATCTCGAGGACCATCGTCCACAGATCACATCCGTGCTCGAAGCGCTCGATATCGAATTCGCGCGTCTTGGAGTCGTAGAACTTCAGCACGTTCAACGATGCGAGATTGCACGCCGTGTTGTCGAGGAACATGTACTCGCTGCACGGGTTGCTCGCGTTGATGCGGCCCGCGCTCGGGCACGTGTGCCACGCGTTGATCGTCGTGTCGAACTGCACGCCCGGATCCGCGCAACGCCACGCGGCGTACGCGATGTCGTCCCACAAGCCGCGCGCATTGAACGTCTTGGCGGTCTTGCCGCCCGTGCGCCACTTGGTGACCCAATCGGCGTTGTTATCGATCGCATCAAAGAACGAATCCGGGATGCGAACGGAGTTGTTGCTGTTTTGGCCGCTGACGGTCTGGTAGGCCTCGCCGTTGAAATCGTAATCAAGCTTCAACTTGAGCTTGTCGCACTGATCCTTCAACTCCGAATCGTGCTTCTGAAGAAGCTTGAGCCCCTCCACCATCGCCTGAACCTTGATCTCTTCACGAACCTTCCATTGCACGAAGTCGTGAATATCAGGGTGATCCATGTCGAGGCAGACCATCTTCGCCGCGCGACGAGTCGTGCCACCGCTCTTGATGGCGCTCGCGGCGCGATCGCCGATCTTGAGCCACGACATCAGACCCGACGAACGACCGCCGCCGGAGAGCTTTTCGCCGTCGCCGCGAAGCGTGCTGAAGTTCGTGCCCGTGCCGGAACCGTACTTGAACAGACGCGCTTCACGAACCCACAGGTCCATGATGCCACCTTCATTGACAAGATCGTCATCCACGGACTGAATGAAGCATGCGTGCGGCTGCGGGTGGGTGTACGCATCTTCCGCGAGCATCGGTTCCCCGGACTTGGGATCGACGATCCAGTGACCCTGCGCAGGGCCGGTGATGCCATATGCGAAATTCAGGCCCGTGTTGAACCACTGCGGGCTGTTCGGGGCGCACATCTGGTGCACCATCATGTACGCGAGTTCATCGTAAAACGCTTGCGCATCTTCGGCGGTGTCGAAGTAGCCGTGCTTCTCACCCCAATGACGCCAGCAACCGGCAAGTCGGTGAATCACCTGACGCGCGGAAGTCTCGGGACCGGTCTTGCCATCGGCGCCCGGAATGCCCGCCTTGCGGAAGTACTTGCTGACCATGATGTCAGTCGCAAGCTGTGACCATGTCTCAGGCACTTCGGCGTCCTTCATTTCGAAGACGACCGAACCGTCAGGGTTGGTGATCTTGCTCGACCGCTTCACCCAAGCGACCGACGCATAAGGATCCTTGCCCGCCTTCGTGAACTTCCGTGTGATCTTCATGGCAACCTTCTTCCTGTTCTCACGCCGCACTCATGACGGCTCTCACCCGCGACAACCACCCTGTACCCGATTGACAACTCTCCGCGTCGCCTCAATCCACTCGAGGCAACGTTAAACCGATCTGATTTTGATACTTGCCGCCCTTGTCCGCATACGAAACCTCGCACACGCGGTCGGCTTTGAGAAAGATAAACTGCGCGACACCTTCATTCGCGTACACACGCGCCGGCAGCGGCGTCGTGTTGCTGATTTCGAGCGTCACCTTGCCGCGCCATTCCGGCTCCAGCGGCGTCACATTCACGATCAAGCCGCAGCGCGCGTAAGTGCTCTTGCCGACGCAGATCACCAACACATCGCGCGGGACTTCGATGTACTCGACGGTTTCGCACAGTGCGAAAGAGTTCGGCGGAATGATCACATACCGCTTGTCTTCCGGACGCGACGAGACGTCGACATCAATCATCATGTCATCGTTGAAACTCTTCGGATCCACCACGGCGATGTCGCCGCTCTTGGGTGACGGAGTGAAGATCTTGAATCGAGTTCCCACACGAACGTCGTAGCCGTAGCTCGACACGCCGTAGGAGATGCGCCCCTCGCGCTTGCGAGCCGTTTCAAACGGCTCGATTCTCACTTGCTCACGGATCTGCGAATCCGACAACACACCCACGCGAACCACCCTTCGCCAAACTGACCAGCAAACCGAGCTCCGAACTTCCACCTGTTCGGCCGAGCACTTCTTCCAAACACGAACCGACCATGGCCCGATCAAATCGACCCGCCCGGACTCGCATTCGGGTCGGGATAAATGTCTTACCCTGCGGAAGACTTTGTCCCTGCCCGGTTTGCGATGTTGAACGCAGTCCATCCAAGAACAGATCGGACGGTCGCAGAGGATACCACGACAGATTGTGTCTGCAATCCCCTGAAACCACTAAAACTTGCGATCAAGGCGCTTTCAGGATCGGAAACTGCGCACAAAAGCCCGAAAAATCGGGGGTTGCACATCTTCAAAATTTCTTTACAAGTCGTCACACCGGCGACGGACGGACTTTTCCACAACCCCTGATCCGGCAGCGATTCGATTCCGTTCGGGTATCCCGACCGTTTTGCAATCTTCTTCCACGGATTCGGACTCCCGGGTCGCACAAGCCGCTCGGAAAGAACATACATTGAACCCTGCGGGACGCGCACTTGAGTTCAATCGCGATCGCCGCGCCGGATCGGAGGCCATGCATGAAATCGAGCGCTCGTTCAGGAGGCTTGATCGCCCAGGTGACTGTCGTTTGCTGCGGATTGGCTGTGGGTTTGTTGTCGCCGGGTTGCGGCTCGTCCGAAACGCCGGAGGCCACATCCGCGACCGAGGCGTTGAAAAACAGCACGATCCCCGAAATCTCCGCTCCGATGCGAAGCACCGTCGGCGCCGAAGTCGACATCGGCGGCCTCCAGCCCACATTGATTTCCGGTTACGGATTCGTCGTCGGCCTGAAAGGCACGGGCGGTCTCGAGTTGGACGAACGAATCGCGGCGACGCTCGAACGAGAAATGGGTGCGATGGGGATCGGGCGCGAAAACCCCAAAGGCACCGCGCTTGAGGACATGACGCCCCGAAAGTTGTTGCGACATCCGGACACGGCGGTAGTGCTCGTTCAAGCCGCGATCGCTCCAGGATCACCCGAGGACACGACGTTCGATGTGTATGTCAAGGCGTTGAACGCGACAAGCCTGGAAGGCGGCCGGCTGTGGACCACGCGGCTTCGACTCGGCGCCGCGCAACCCTTCGGCGGAGCGCAATCACGCGTGATCGGCGAAGCGAGAGGGGCGATTTTCGTCAACCCGTTCTCAGAATCAGTGAAAGAGGATCCGACGGTTTCCAGCACCTCGGGACGCGTGTTGGCCGGCGGCGTCGTGACGGCACCGCTTGGAATCTCGCTGAGTCTCTACAACGAAAGTCATGCACGCGCGCGGACCATCACGAGTGTCATCAACAGCCGCTTTCCACCGGGAGAAGGTGATCCGGGCGCCATCGCGCGCGGCCGCAGCGCCAGCATGGTTGAACTGACGATTCCGCGACGCTATCGCGACGAACCGCTGAATTTCATTCAGATCGTGCGCCACCTGCGCATCGATCCCGTGCCTTCCGAGGAACTGGCCAGACGCTTCGTCCAATCGCTTCGAGAAGAGCCGCAATTCGCCGACGATTATGCATGGTGTCTTGAGGCCGTGGGGCACAAAGCCATTCCGTTCGTTCGCTCACTCTATGAATCACCGGATGTCATCCCCAGACTCGCATCTCTGCGCGCCGGCGCCCGACTGAAGGATCCCACCGCCGCGGCGCATCTGGTGGAACTTGCCAAATCAGGGCCCGGTGCGGTGCGCGCTGACGCCATCAACCTCCTCGGCGAACTCCC
>JBKDPX010000333.1:0-5669 GCA_046342165.1 Phycisphaerales bacterium
GTACGGGGAGTGCCGCGGGAGCGGTGTGCTTCTTCGATTGAATGATGAATGGAAGATCGTCCAGTACAACCTCACGGTCCCTATTCCCAACGACATGCTCGCGGATGTGGCTCGTGATATTCGTGCTCGGCAATCGGAAAAATGATACCGCCCGCGACACGATGCCGCGGGCGAATTTCGTTTGAATCGGATCATTCCGTCGGTGTGCCGGCCACCTTGGTGTTCGTCACCGGCTTCTTCGCGCCGATCGACTTGGCTTTGAATCGACTCACGGCCTGAGCAACGGACGCTGAGGCTCGCGCCGATACCTTGACGACGACTTTGGCCGAGTTGGTCGCCAAACTGACCGTCTTGGTTGCGCTCGCGGTCGTCGAGCCGATCACCGGTTTCGGCGTAGATGTTGAAGTCGAAGTGGGAGTGGAAGCCACGACCGTGGGCGTCACAGTACTCGGTGCTGAAGCCACCACATCGGTTGTTGATTTCGGCTCCGTGGATGTGGTACGGACGGGGTCGCCGGTTTTGATTTCACCCGTCGGCGGCAGTGCCAAATCTTCGGTGGGCAGCGCGACGGCGAACGCCTGACGCACCAACGGGTTCACCGAAGCGGACATGTATCGCTGATGCGCCTCGTAGTTCGTCTGATTCTCGATCATGTCCCAGATGATCAATCCGTTCACGCCCGCCTCGCGAGGCAAGGTCAACGAGACATAGAGATCCATCGGCTGGAGGAAGTCGTACGCGAAGTTCGGGTCGATCGGACAGAAGTAGCGCGTGCCTGCGAAGCAGATGACCGGTTTGCCCTGTGCGCAGCGTTTGAACTCGTTGATGGTCGCCCGGCTGAGGGTGGAGAGGAATGTGATTTCCCACTCGGAGCCGCGCACGCGGTCGGGTTTGCCGTCGGGAACCGCGAGAATCTGGTTATAGAGCGCGGGATACAGAGCGTCGACGGCGTCGAACATCCAGCGCAGGTCGTCGTTGATCAGAGTCCACTTGCTTGGCGCGGGTTGCAGATATTCGGCGTATCGACGATTGGGGTATCCGTAGAAACCCCACTTCACGTCATTGCGAACGGCGCGGGCTTCGCGAAGGCATCCGAGGAAGAACTCGCGCACCGCGGCTTGGTAGGTGCGGGCCAACACGGCTTCCAGATCGTTTGATGACAATCCTTGGATCTCGTTGGGACGATGGTTGCGCATGTAGGTGAACCATGCGTCAAACTGAGTCGCGCCGTGACCGCTGTTGGGGTAGATTCCGGGGCCTCCCGTGCGGTTGCCCCATTTGGTATCCAAGAACTCGATGTCGAGACAGATGTGGCGCACACCCGGCGTCATCGCCGCCTCGCGATCGATGATCGTTCGAAGTCGACTGCGAACCGTCGTCCAGTAGTCGCGATTGGTATACATCAGCGCGATGCCCTGCGATCGCGCATCCAGTACGAACTCGTGTTCGTACAGCGTGATGAAATCCTTCACGATGGGCGCGCCTTGGAAATCGATGCGCGAGGCCCAGTCGACTTTCGATCCGAACTTCAGATCCACCGGATTGGTGAAGATTCCCCAGTGGTATGCGAAGTCCGGCGCCTGTTGAGCCTGCACCGCCCGCCCGCCGATGATCGCGGTGAGCGTGCAGGCCGCCAACGCCAAACGCGAACTCGCGCGGCGAAGCACTTGAAAGAACGAGTTGGTCATACGGACTCTCCCGGAGTGAGTGAAGATGTGCCTCATCCAAGAAATCGGCTGAAATCGCGCGAGATTCATCTTCGACGGAGGCGATCCGCAATTTGTTCCGTGCGTACTTCCGTGTACGGCGTTCATGACGGACTTGCCGAGCGTGCGGTCGCCTTGTCGGGCGGGGAGCCGATTCGGGCTTTGTAAGCATGAAAACGGGGTGTCTCGTGCAAGGCTCGCCTTCTGATGGCCGATAGAAACACGGACCGCGCATCGTGGACGCGGAAGAACGAACGGAACAGCGATGAATCTTGATCTGGACTTTTTGCTCTCTCCCGTCGGCATCGCGCTCTCACTCGGAGCGGTCACGCTGTTGGTGATGCTCGTTGTTTCGCTGCGCAACTCGCTGTTCATCCTCGGTGCGATGTTGTTCGTCGGTGCGTTGGCGGTTCCCGCTGAGGCGTCGAAGGACTACGCATCAACCGTGACGTGGTTGATGCCGTTACAGGTTCAACGATCATTGATCTACCTCGGTTGCGGTGCGCTCCTCACGCTTGGCTTGCTGGTGCACATCGGTCGCGTGCGAGTCGCGAGCTTCACGGGCACAGGCATCCTGCTGCTGTTTGTCGCGGGTTACGCGGGTCTGATGACTTTTTACCACTCGACGATGCTCGATGGCGCGCAGACGGTCATCAGCGCGCTGCTGACGATCGGATCGCTGTCGATCCTGCTCCCCTCGTTGCTCAACACGCTTGACGATTTCTATCGCCTGTTGCGCGTCATCGTCTTCGTGTCCGTCTTCTATACGGGCGCAGTCGTCGTGCAGCTGTTGTTGAATCGAACGCCGCTGATCGTTCCCAACGCGTTTCGCTTCCAAGGCATTTCCGGCAACCCGCAGTTCGTCGCGGTGTTCCTTGCGGTCGTCGTCACGACCACCGTCTTTCTCATCATGAACGACACCCAAAAGCGCTACAAGCTTTTGTATGTGGCACTGACATCACTCAACGTCGTGTTGTTGATCTGGACGGGTTCACGCACCGGCGCACTCATGAGTGTCATCGGTTTGACCGCCGTCTTATACACCCGACTCGGTCGAGGCGTGCTCGTTGCGCCGTTTGTCGTCGTCGGCGTCTCCGTCATGATGCAGGTGCTGACCGCGGCCGGCGTCAACATCGGTCTTGATCGTCTGACTTCGACGGAAGATACGCGCTCGCACGTCTGGCGCGTCATGATCGATCTTGCGACACAGAACCCGGTCTTCGGCGTCGGCGTGCGTGGCGTTGCCGCGGCTGAAAACTCGTTCTTGCTCGCGACCGCCTCCTACGGCTTCGGTTCATTCTTCACGCTGCTGTTGCTTGCGATCGGTTCCGCCGTTCAGTGCGTGCGCCTCCTCGGCGTGAGATTCCGCGGCGACACCACCACCAATCGCTTCGCGGACCTTCAAATCGGATTCTTCCTGATGTACTTCGCCGGTTCGATGTTCGAGGGATTCATCATCGCGCGTATCAGCGTCATGCTGCCCATTTACCTGATCTTCAGCGCGATCACCTCGCGATTGATCGAAATCGACAAACAGGCGCGCATGGAGCGCTCGCTTGTGGAAGACTACGCCGACGGCGGAGGATTGTTCACGGAGCCGGCGGAAGAGACCGCCTGATCAGTTCGATTCGACGGGCTCAGGCAGTAACATGATCATGCGCGCCGGGCGGCGAAGTCGGACAGGCGCCTGTTCAATCGCATCGGCGATGTCGTTGCGCAGGAATGCACGGGTGAGCGCCCATCCCACGGCGAGGCACACACCGCCGGCGATCATGCATCGCAACCCGTCGATCGTCGTCGTCACCCAGAATTGAATTGATCGCAGTGCGGGGAAGAAATCCCCGGCCAGTTCAGTCACCGGGGTGTATTCATTGAACACGCCGAGCGCCGGGATCCATTCAAAAGCCCGAATCTGAATCGAGGCGAAATGTTCCGCGAGAGCACCCGCGGCTCCCGCGATTAAACCGACGATCCACGCCGGAACAGACACATACGCAAGCGTGCGGCTGTGATGTCCCAGCGTCTTCATGAGCACGATCATCGATAGCACGCGACCCAGCATCAGCGCGGCGCCGATGTATGTCACCAACATGTCCACGTGAGGATGCCTGATCGACACGATGACTGCCGCGATCATCAGGATCGCGCCTTCGATCCACGTCATGATCGAAAATCGTCGTGAGCGGTTCACGGCCATGAATGTCGCGGAGGTCAACCCGAAGGTGGCTTTCCACGGGAAGAAAATGGTGAGCAACATGATCGCCTGCGTCGTCTCCGACCACTTGCCGCGCCAAATCAAGTGTTCGAGCGGCACGATCATCGACGCAAGAAGCACGCTTGATGAACACGCGGCGAACATCACCACGCGCAGCGCGCGCAAAAACGCTTGCGCCAGTCGCGCCGGTTCATCGCGCAGACGCGTCAGCGCCGGAAGGATGATCACGAACAGGTTGTTGGAGAGCAGCGCGGCGATCTGGCCGAGCAGCATGTAGCCCCAGAAGTAGTAACCCGTGTGCTTTTTGCCCTCTTCGTCGGACATGAAGAACGGGAGAACGAGATAGGGGCCCCAATCAGTGGCGAAGTTCGCAACCGTCGCCTGCGTCAAAAGCCAAGCCTCCGCGAAAATCTCGCGCCAGCGATCAAACTGAGGCGACAACTTCCAAGGCCGGTCATCGGCGACGATCGGAGTCGCGATGCTCTCGAACAAGGCCGTCAACACGACGGGAATCGCGAAACTCATCTCACCCATGCCGAACCACGCGAGCAGTACGGTGAAAATCTGGCGCAACACGCCGGAAACCGTCAGCAGCATCGTGAGTTTGCGAAACTCCAGCATCGACCGCAGTTTGGCCTGGGAAACCGTTCCGGGCGTGCCGATCGGAAGTGAGATCGCGATGACGATCAGCATCGGGCCGACTTTCGGCTCGTTCGCCCAGTAGTGCGCCAACGGATACGCCGCGAGACCCATCACCAACGCGGCGATCAGGTTGTACGCGAGCGCGATGTAGAAACCGGGTCCCGCGTTGCGATCGTGATCGTGCGCACCCTTTTGGATCAGCCAGTTCGGAATGCAGGCGTCACGCGCCAACATGATGAACCCAGCCGCGGCGGTCGCGAGGGCGAAAGATCGGAATTCGTTAGGAAGCAGCCACCAACCGAGCATTCCTTGGGCCACCATGGTCGCCAGTTTGGCGATCACGGTCGCGAGGAACATGCGTGTCATTCCTCCGCCGACGGTCTTCCCAAGCGCATCGTGGGGCCGTACGGCGGGATCGGTTTCAGTTGTCCGGTCGCTGTCACTCATCGTGTGATTCGCGGATCTAACAAGTCGTGGTTACCCCCGCGAATCCGATCATAACACAAACAAAAGGGCTTCGCTCAGGTTCTCCCCCGATTTGGCCGATACAATACCCGTCCCAAGACCGGGACGGCCTCGTGGGCGCCACGTTCACTCCGTGATCGAGCTGAACAGAGACTCTTCCGTACGCATCTGTATGGGATGTGTTTATGTTTCTCCTCGGAATCACCAAAGACAGCGTGTTCGGATTGGACCACTCCGGTTCAAGCGGCTTTCCAATCACTCGTACTTTGCGCTCGGGATGGCACGTCGTGTACGGCGCTTCGCCGGCATCACTGTTCCATGAACGCGACGGGTCGTTTTCGATGACGGAGCGATGGTCGGGCGCGGCGCCTGTTCCGGGTCGGCTTCGAGTCAGCGTCAACTCGGTGCCCAAGGGAGACGGTTACGAGATCGATATTCTCCGCGAAGTCGATTCCGCGAAACATGTCTATGTGGCGGAACACGCCGGCGGCGTCATCATCACGGATCGGATATCGCTGTTGCGCAGCGCCGGTTTCACCGTGCGACTCGATGAATCCGTTCTTCCTGAGGTCATGCTGTATCGGTTCGCCATGGCGCCGCGCACGCTGTTCAAGGGCGTCCGACAGCTGCGCGTCGGCGAA
>JBKDPX010000334.1:0-7834 GCA_046342165.1 Phycisphaerales bacterium
ACCAGCGGATCTCTTCGGAGGACAAGCCGCGATCAACTTCGAACGGCGAGGGAGAAGTATGACGACATGATCGCGGCGATGAATCGCGCCGCGGACTCCACTGAACCTGTTTTGATTTTCTTCAAGGATCAGTCTCTGTTCTTGAAACATAATCTGAACGGTTCTTCATTGGCCTCACTCAAGGAAGAGACACCCAGAATGGAAGAGGAAACGAAACTTCTTCAAGACCGTCTCGAACGTGCGGAGGCGCTGGCGACCGATTTCGTCACATCACTTGGTACAACGGAGTAAGGAGTCGTTCATGGCTTCCGGAAGTTTCGGACATTACTCCAAAAAAGCGCAAGGCGCGATCAATCGGTTCTATGAGCACGCGGATACCAGGACCATCAACGCTCTTCAGGAACTTGTCTCGGATCTCGCGCTCTCAGAAGGCGCGTCGGCCGCGAAGAAGTGGAAGAAGGCCGAAGAACTGCTCAGCAAAGCGGGTGCGAGCGCAACTGATATTGCAAGAAGCATCGGGACCCATGATTTGAAAGCCTTCGCGGAACTGGTCGGAAGGATCGTGGCGAAGAAATGACTCGACAGGCGCCGCACAACGCCGAACGCTGTCCGCGTTGCGGTGCGCCCGGCGCCGGCGTCATCTGGGTGCACGGTCATGGACAATGTGCGCGATGCGGCGCCAACATCATGCCGTGTTGCCAGCCCGAGCCGCCGGAACCCGACGAAGGCGAATCAGCCGGTCACGATCCCGAGTATCGATCGAATCGGCGGGAACAAAACGATGATTGACTCAGTATCATCAAAGTCGCTGCAGAGGAGAAACACGATGAAAATCGCTCGCTCAATCATTCTGGCTCTCGCGTTGCTGATGACATCAACGCCGTCGGCGGATGCGATGCAACCTGAGACCAAGCGCCGCGGAGACTCGGGTGCCGAAATCGATCTTCGACCCAGGTTCAAGGTCGGCGACGATGTGCGCTTCAAGATGTCGATGACTTCGCGGACTCGCGGCTCGGGTGAATCGGCCGAAGAGTCATCTCAAGAGATGACCCTGCGCTTCAAGCCTGTGACGTCGGATGCGGAGCAAGGCACGACCCTGGAAATGACGTATGAATCCTTGAAAATCTCGATGGGAGACATCACCTTTGATTCCTCCAAACCCGCGGATTCAGGCAATCCGATCGATGGGATTCTTCGATCGATCGTCGGACTCAAAATGAACGTCGTGATGGACGCCAATGGGAATGTGACCTCCGTGACTCCGGCGCAAGACAACGCGATGAGCGGAATGCTTGCCGACCAATTCACGGGAGCGGATGTCATCAAGGGTCTCTTCGGACCCGTCACCGCCAAATCGCTCACCACGGGACGCGCCAAGGTCGGCGACTCTTGGAAAACCGAGGATTCGATGGCCGGTGCGCTCGGCGGGATGAAAATGGCGATGACTCATACGCTCGAATCGGTTCGAGGCGGCAAGGCGCGCATCACGACCGAAGGTAAAGTCGCACTTGAAACCACCGAGTCGCTCGCCGGAGGCGTCAGAATCAAAGATTCCAAGATCAATGGAACGACGCGTTGGGATCTTGAGAACGGGATGCTCGATCACATGATGCAGGAGAACATCATCGAGATCGAAAGCGCCGACGAACAGGGATCACCGTCGGCGAAGACGCACTCCATGAAAGTCGAAGTTTCACGGCTTCGATAGACCAAGTCACGCACTGATCGGCATGCGGCACGCATTCTTGATGATTCCGATCGCTTGATCGATCATCACGCGAGTCACGTCCAAGTGACACACCAACCGCACCGTGCGCGGGCCGCTCGCAAGCGCCAATACGCCCATGGGTTTCAAGCGATCACACAGCGACGCCGCATCAAAGGACTGATCCTCCGCGATATCGAAGAACACCATGTTCGTTTCGATCTTCGAGGGATCGAGGCTCAAACCCGGAATCTCCGCCACTCCTTCCCCGAGTCGACGCGCATTCGCATGATCTTCCGGCAGTCGTTCACGATGATTGTCAAGCGCGTAGATCGCGGCCGCGGCGAGCACGCCTGATTGTCGCATGGTGCCTCCGAACATCTTGCGGAATCGCGCGACGCGTGCGATCGTGGCTCGATCGCCCACCACCGCACTCCCCGCCGGCGCCCCAAGTCCCTTGCTGAAGCAGCAGGAAATCGTGTCAAAGTTTGAGGCGTACTTCGCCGGCGAGATACCGGTTTTCGCGCAGGCGTTCCAAATGCGCGCGCCGTCGAGATGCCGCCGCAAGCCCAGTTTGGCGCCGCAATCTGCGACTCTTTCCAGTTGTTCATACGGCCATACGGATCCGCCGCATTTGTTGTGGGTATTCTCGATCCACAACATCCGACTTGCTGGGAAGTGAATGGCGTGCGGCCGGAGTGCCGCTTGAACGTGATGGACATCGAACCAACCACGATCCCCCGGGAGCGGACGCATCGTGACACCTGAGAGCGCGGCATAGCCGCCGGTCTCATAGTGAACGATGTGACTGTCCGCATGGCCGATGATTTCATCCCCCGGTTCGGTCTGCGCACGGATGGCGGTTTGATTCGCCATGGTTCCTGTCGGAACAAAGCAGGCCGCTTCCTTCCCAAACAGATCGGCGACCTTCTCCTGCAGCGCGATGACCGTCGGATCATCACCCAGCACATCATCACCGACCTTCGCGGCTGAAATGGCTTGTCGCATCCCATCGGTCGGGCGAGTGACAGTATCCGAACGCAGGTCGATGATGTCCATGTGACATTCTAGGTTCACTTGCCGAAACGGCACTGCGAAACACCACGATGCGGGCGCGGTTGTGCCGATTCGGCAGACGAATCCCCGCGCACGCTTCTCCGCTCGTCGGGCACGGAGTTTGCATCTGTCATGGCGAAGCGTCAGGCACTTGGACGACGCAGTGTCGCATGCTCGGCGCATTCAAAAGAAAGGGGATTTCTTATGTCATGGCTCATGCGACGAAACGGCTCGGCGACGTTGAATCCTTGGAATGTTTTTGATCGGATGATGGCGGAACCGTTCTTTCGAACGGATATCGAGTTCGCCCCTCCTACGGGCGATGTGCTTGCACTCGATGTGACGGAAGATGACGAGTTCATCACTGTGAAAGCGAACGTCCCGGGATTCGCAAAAGACGAGATTCAAGTCGAAGTGAACGACGATGTGCTGACGATCAACGCCAACAAGGCGGAGCAGTGTGAGGAATCCAAGGGGACCGTGCACCGATGCGAACGCCGCTGCGGATCACTCGCGCGCCGCGTGCTTTTGCCGTCATGTGTCACCGAACGTAACGCCAAGGCCGAACTCCGCGAGGGCGTGCTGACGCTTCGACTGCCCAAGAGTCGCGAGAACTCGCCGCATCGCATTTCGATCAACTGATCGATCCACGTTGCGCGGTCGTGAACCTGCCGGTTCATGGCCGTGCTTTCCCGCTCAACGCTTGATCGCTACGGCGACGCGAGCGCCCATGCGCCGTCGAAGATCGACAAATCCCCAAGCACCGAGCACGCTGAACAGCAACGCCAGTGCGTACACGATGGTTCCCGCGTCGTAGCCGTGATTTCGCAGCAACTCGAACAACCCGACTGAAACAAAAGGGGCGATGATGCCCCGCAATCCGTTCAGCGTGAGGTGCGCGGCCATGTACTCCGATGTCTCGCTCACCGGCGCGAAGTCCGTGTGGCCGAGATTCCACGCAAGTGCGCCGCCGCCGAAACCGAGTCCCATCAACGCCGTGGCGATGAAAATCGTGGTCACGGAGTGCCAGTGAGCGCCGATGACGAAGGCGATCCCGGCGATCACGAACGTCCACGAGTGAATCGAGCGGAATCGAACGACATGCGCGCGGTCCAGAAACTTCGCCCACAGCGGAATCGCGCAAGCTTGCACCACTCGCGGAATCACCGTCATCGCCAAGATGCTCGGCAGATATGAAAGCTGAAACTCATCTTTGAGAATCAACACGGAGATCGACGGAATCATCAGATTTCCGAAACCCAGCAGAAACAGGCACCACATGAAGCGCGCGTAGTCCGGGTCCTTGCGCAGTGTTCGCAACACGCAAGCGGGTCCATGCCAGGGCTTCATGATGCTGCGGGAGGATTCCTCGATCAACACTTGTCGTTCGTTGCGGACACGAAGTCGCATCAGCGAATAAATCGCTCCGACTCCGGACACCGCAGTCAGCAACACCAGCGGCGTATGGAGTTGTGGTGCATGATCGAGCACCGCGCCCAGCGCAAGACTGAAAATCGCGATAAACGTGACTTCCATGAGTCCGAATCGCCCCACCACTCCCGCGCGGACATGCCGCGGATAGTTCGCGCGCCAGATCGTCGGTCGTACCGTGATGATGCCCGACCAACACACACGCGCGCACAGCATCACCGCCATCAGCACCCACAACCCGGCGACGGAAACCGGCAACAGTGCGATCGCCAGCACTCCCGCGATGACCCCGGCTTGCAAAGCGTTCACGAAGCGTACCTTCGGTTTGCCCTGATTGAGCGGGGTCCAGATGAACGACAGGAGATTCGCAAGCTCCGAAGACGCTCCCACGAACGCGACCGCGAACGCCAACAGCGCCGGAGTCGCGACATCATCGAAACTCTGCTTGACGTACACACTCACGACGCCGGGTTCGATCGCCGCGAGCGTGATGGCGAAGAAAATCGAATTCAACAACTCCTGCCCCGCGGCGGGGCGACTGAGATACGGCACATCCGGGTTGGATAAAAAGCGTCGAATCACATGCAGGGCCGATGGGAAATCCCCCGGAGCGACAGTAGGTCAACCGCGATGGATCCTCGAAATATGGGTCAAGCAGTGGCTTGTCCCGGTCGATCAAAAATGAGGTCGAACGCGTTTTCAACCCCTAGAATGCGGTCAAGCTCATGACGTCACACTCATCAAACGCTGCGGTCGCCGACGGTGCGGAATATGTGCTCGGCACGGACTCCGACGAATCGATCCGTCTTGGCCTCCAACACCGACTCTGGAGTGATTCCACGCACAAGTTGTGGGAGCGCGCGGGAGTTCAGCCGGGCATGCACGTGCTGGATCTCGGATGCGGCCCGGGCCATGCGGCGATCGATCTCGCTCAGATCATCGGCCCGACGGGGAGGGTCGTGGGCATCGATGAATCAGCGGCGTTCCTGAAACAACTCAACGACCAAGCTGTTGCGCGCAAATACCGCAACATCGAACGCGTGCTCGGAGACGTGCAGGAATTGGATGAAGCCTTTCCGGGAGAGCAGAGTTCGTTCGACGTCGCGTACGCGCGCTGGGTGTTCTGCTTCCTGCAAAGACCGGAGGACGTTGTCCAAGGTTTGGCGAAGTTGATGAAATCCGGCGGCCGCGTCGCCGTGCAGGACTATTTCAATTACGAACGGTCGATGACACTGGCACCTCGTCGCGAGAGCTTCACCAAGGTGATTCACGCCGTCGCCGCATCGTGGCGCGCTCGCGGCGGCGATACGGACATCATGGCCAAGCTTCCGGGCATGTTCCTCCGCCACGGATTCAAGATCGAGTATCTGGATGTGGTCCAACGCATCGCCCGTCCCGGCACGACGATGTGGCACTGGCCGAACTCGTTCTGGAAGACGTTCACGCCTCGACTCGTCGAGACGGGGTTTATCACCGAGCAGGAAAAGTCGGACTTTGACGCTGCATGGGCCGACGCCGGCCGCGATCCCGCATCGTTCATGCTGCTGCCGCCCGTCTTCGAACTCGTCGCAGTCAAGCTGTAAAAACACGCTCGATTTTCGGCGTTGCGGTTCGTCTGTTCCTATGATCAGACAGCAATGTCCGTACAAAAAGAGAACATCCGCAACTTCAGCATCATCGCACACAGCGATCACGGCAAGAGCACTCTCGCCGATCGACTGCTGCAAGCCACCAACGCCGTATCCGAACGCGAGGCTCGCGAGCAGATCCTCGACTCGATGGATATCGAGCGCGAGCGCGGCATCACAATCAAGGCGTCAGCGGTCACCGTGTTTCACCAACACGCACCGGGATCGAGCCTCGAAGGCGGCGATCCGAACGCGCCACAACAGCGCTTCATGCTGAACTTCATCGATACTCCCGGCCACGTGGACTTCAACTACGAAGTCAGCCGCGCACTCAAAGCGTGTGAAGGCGCGATCCTTGTCGTCGATGCGACCCAGGGCGTGCAGGCGCAGACACTCGTCAACGCGTATCTCGCGGTCAACGAAAATCTCACCATCGTCCCCGTGATCAACAAGATCGACCTTCCGAGCGCACGGACCGACGACGTTGCGATGGAAATCGAGCAGACGCTCGGCTTCAAGGCTGAAGAATGTCTCCAAGTCTCCGCCAAAACCGGCCGCGGCATCCCCGAACTGCTCGCTGCGATCTGTGATAAGTTCCCGCCTCCCCGCAAGCCCGTCGTCAAGCAACTTCGCGCGCTCATCTTCGACGCGGTGTATGACGACTATCGCGGCGTGATTATCTATGTTCGTGTCTTCGACGGCGAACTCAAAGTCGGTGACAAGATCCGCATGATGGGCGTCGGCCGCACCTTCCAAGTCACCGAAATCGGCAAGATGAACCCCAAGCCGTATCGCTTGCCCGATGGCAAGATCGGCTCCGGCGAAACCGCATATGTCGTCGCGGCGATTCGTTCGCTGAAAGATGTGCGCGTCGGAGATACCGTCACCCTCGACATCGATCCCGCCACAGAACCATTGCCGGGTTATCAACCGCCGCGCCAGATGGTGTTCTGTGATTTCTATCCCGCCACGGACGAGGAGGGCAGCGGCAGCGACTTTGAAGAACTGCGCGACGCGGTTGAAAAGCTCTCGCTCAACGATTCATCGTTCACATTCCAACCCGTCCACAGCGAAGCGCTCGGATTCGGGTTTCGCTGCGGATTCCTCGGCTTGTTGCACATGGACATCATCCAAGAGCGCCTTGAGCGCGAGGGCAATGTCCAGATCGTCCAGACCGCCCCCACCGTGTCATATCACGTGCTCGTTCGCGGCACGGACACGGTCACGGGCAGTAACGGTCAAGCGCTCAAAAGCGTCGAGACCTCAAGCCCTTTCTTCCGCAACATCCCGGAAGGGAATCAGTTGTTGGAAGTGCACAACCCCGCTGATCTTCCCAACATGGGACACATCATGGAAATCCGCGAGCCTATTTGCCGCGTCGAGATCATGGTGCCCAAAGAGTACATCGGCGATGTCATGAAACTGTGCCTCGAACGCCGCGGCATCTACAAGCAACAATCGTTCGTCTCCGCAGGCCGCGAGATGATCACCTTCGAGATTCCGCTCGCTGAAATCATCTACGACTTCTTCGACAAGATGAAGGGAATGACCAGCGGCTACGGCACAATGGACTACGAGGTGATCGAGTATCGCAACGACACGCTCGTGCGTCTCGATATCCTCATCAACGGTGATCCGGTCGAAGCCCTCGCGATCATCGTGCACCGCGAAAAAGCGGAGCAGCGCGGCCGCATCCTGCTCAAACGACTCAAGGAACAGATCCCCCGCCATCAATTCGAGATTCCGCTGCAAGGCGCAATCGGCGGCAAGATCATCGCTCGAGAGACGATCAAGGCCTTCCGCAAGGACGTTCTCGCCAAGTGCTACGGCGGCGACGTTTCGCGCAAGCGCAAACTCCTCGAGAAGCAGAAGGAAGGCAAGAAGCGCATGAAGTCGGTCGGCAGTGTCACGATCCCGCAGGAAGCCTTCATGGCCGTGCTTGACCAGAGCGAATGAAAACGGCCTCCAAATGATCGGAGGCCGCCTAATCGCTTTTTATATCAAGATATTAGAT
>JBKDPX010000335.1:0-1958 GCA_046342165.1 Phycisphaerales bacterium
ATCGCGGCTCGATCGAGGAGTTGGAACGACTCGCACCGTTCGGGCGTGAAAACCCGCCGGTCAGCATCAAGATTCAAGGTGCTGTGATCACTCAGCGCGCGACGATCATGGGGGCCGCCAACAAGCACATTCAACTTCGAATCGGCGCCGGTGGTATGTCCCCGGCCCTACGGCTCGTGGGTTGGGACTGGGCCGAACACATCGAGCAACTGCCGAAGGATCGGCCTGTCGATGTCGTGGTGAAGCCCAAGATCTCGAAATGGCAGGGCAACGTGAGCGTTGAAGCCGAAATCGAGGACATTCGTCCGCTGTGATCACTCCGGAGATTCGCCCGCCAGCACCGGACCGCCGGACAAAAGGTTCGCGGCCTGTGCGTTGTCGGGATCAATCTCGAGTGCGCGTGCAAAGGCGCGATTCGCGGTCGCATCATTGCCGCGCTCGCTCTCCACTAATCCGAGTAGCATCAGAGTCTCCGGATTCTCATCGATGCTCAACGCCTTCTCGAGATTCGAGGACGCCTTGGACAATTCCCCGCCCATGCGTTGCGCCATCGCTCGCATGACGAAACCCTCCGCCCGATCCGCGTCCATCGCAACGAGTCTTCCCGCGGCTTCACGAAGCCGCATGCCGTCTTTCAGTTTCAGACTGACGCGAGCGAGGCCCAGCCAAGCTTCGTAATCCGAGTTTCCTGCCTCGTCGCCGGTCAATGACAGGTACATCTGACGACTATCCGCGGGCTTGCCGATCTCCAAAAGGCAGATCGCGCGCTGATGCTTGAGGTCGCGGCGTTCCTTGTTCTCCGCCTTCGACAAAAGCCTTGCGAGATGCGTTTCAGCGCCGGCGAACTTGCCGCGAGCCATCAACGCATGTATCAGATCTTCGGTGATCGGTTGATCGTTCGGTGCGAGCAGCGTCGCTTCGAAGAAGAGTTTCTCAGCCGCTTCGTACTCGCCTTTGAGCATCGCAAGGTGTCCGAGCGATTGACGAATGCCGGGGCTGTGATCGAAGTTGCCTCGATTGGCGTTGAGGTACGACTCAGCATCATCACGACGATCGAGTTGGATCATCATTTCCGCCGCCGCGACGACATATTGCGAGTTCACGACATCCAACTTCGCTGCGGCTTGATAGTGGGTGAGGGCTTCCTCCGGTCGCATCAGACGCTCGGCCAGCACGCCGCGGAAGTACTGTGCATCCACATTTTTTTCGTCGAGTTCCTCGGCGCGGCGGAACGAGATGTTCGCCTGCTCCAGGTTTCCCGCTTCCATCATGATTCTGCCGCGAAGTATGTGTGAACGCGGCACGCGCTCGCTGAGTTCGATGGAGTAATCGACGTGACGAAGTGCCTTTTGCAAGTCGCCCGCGAGAAACGCTTGATGTCCCATCTGGAACTCGGTTCCCGCTTTGAGAGCACCCATCTTTTCTTTCGCGCCGCTGAGGTGCTCAGCGGTGTAATTGCCGTGCGAACCACATCCGCCCACGGACAACGAAGCGATGGCGAGTCCTGCACAGGCGACGAGCGCGCCCAGGGACTTGGAGACTGTGCGGTTGATGACGGCGGACTTGCGGAAGATGTGAATGGGGGGCATTCGATCGTCCTTGTGATGGTGCTTACTCAGAGTCGACGGGTGTTGTCGATGCGTCGGTGATTCTTCCGGTATTGCAGAACAACGAGGCATCAACGGTGAATGTCGGGCCGCTGCTCATGAACTCGCGAACCCACCACGATTGCGCGTCCGGCTTCGGGCTGAAGGTGAGTGAGGTAGGACATGCGTCCTCGGTCTCGATGCTCACGGTGTTGGATGTCGCGCCTTGGATCGATGCATGAGCACCGAACCCGTTTTCAACTTCCGAATTCGTTTGCTTCTTGGTGCTCTCGCCGTGAATCACGTCATCGAGAATCGATCGACCCGGCCAGTTTTTACGCTTCGCACCCAGACGCTCACGCATGGTGATGG
>JBKDPX010000336.1:0-18572 GCA_046342165.1 Phycisphaerales bacterium
AGAGCGTCTTGATGTCACGATACATCGTGTGCGCACCGATCGTCGTTCGAATCGTCGAGAGATACGCTCGAACCCCTACGAAATCGGGTTGCGTTGAAACATCAGGTAAAGCAAGAAGCGACGGGATCTCACTTGCGAATCGAATGACGCCATCACCCTGCGAGTAGTACAGCGGTTTGATTCCCAGAGGATCGTGCGCGAGTAGAAGCGTGCGCCGCTTGAGATCCGCGAATCCGAACGCGTACATGCCCCGCAATCGAGCAAGCGCCGATGCACTATCACCCGAGAGCAGTTCCACAAGCGTCTCTGTGTCGCAGTGCGAGCGAAAGTCGACGCTCATGTGTTCGCGAAGCGTCACATCGTTGTACAACTCCCCGTTGTACACGATGACACCGTCGCCCGCGGCGTTCATCATCGGTTGTGCGCCCAGCGGAGACGGATCAATCACACTCAGTCTTCGGTGCGCAAACACCAGATTGCCGTGACGAAACAAACCCGCTCCATCCGGCCCGCGGTGCGTCATCAGGTCCCTGGCTCGCAGCACAACGGCATCATCCGGAAGAACCGGTCCATCGCTACGAGCCCCGATTCCAAGAATGCCGCACATCAGTAGTCAGGAGATCGGCGATGCTTGCGGAAACGCGACACAATGAGCCAAGACCCTAACATATTTCAAACACAGGTAGGCCGGATGCAGGAGCGGCGGACATCCGATCCTCCGACGGCGGAAACTCATCGGAAATGCGCCTAATATCGCCTCCTGCGATGTGAACCCGTCGCGGCCGAATTTCCCGAGAGTCGGGAAGTCGGATGACTCCTGCGGATCGAAGTGATCCGCACATGGAAGCGCCCTTAGGCGAGTGCGTCGGTTGATCCGAAAGGGGCAATCGAAGCGGGTTCCGCTCTCGTCGGTGTCGCTGAAAGGTTTTGCGAGATGGCGAACACACTTGTTCAGGATTTGATCGAAGCCGGCATCCACTTCGGCCAGCGCGCCGCGGGTTGGAACCCGAAGATGGGACCGTACATCTACGGCAAGCGCAACGGCATTCACATCATCGATATCAAAGAGACGGTGAAGGGTCTTCTTCTTGCGAAGAAGTACATCACCAAAGTCGTTGCCGAAGGCAAGGACGTGTGCTTCATCGGCACCAAGCGTCAGGCCAAGAGCGTGCTCGAGCAGCGCGTGGCCGATGCGAAGATGCACTACGTCACTGAGCGTTGGCTCGGTGGCACGCTGACCAACTTCCGCACGATTCGTCTGCGCCTCAAGCGCCTCGAAGAACTCGAGGCGATCGAGCAGGCGGACAACTTCGCGAGCTACTCGAAGAAGATGGAATCCCAGCTTCGCCGCGAGAAGAAGAAGATCGCGCGCAACCTCGAGGGCATCCGCCACATGGAGAAGCTCCCGGGCGTGATGGTCGTGATCGACGTTCGCCGCGAAATCACGGCGTTGCGTGAAGCCCGCAAGCTCGGCATTCCGACGATCTGCTTGATCGACACCGACGGCGATCCGGAGCACGCGGACATCGCGATCCCGGGCAACGACGACTCGATGCGCTCCATCGACGTGGTTGTCCGCGAGTTGTGCCTCGCGGTGGCTGAAGGACGTCAGCAGCGCCAAGCGGTCGCGGCTGCGGAAGGCGCATCGGGCGGTGACGCCCCCGCTTCCGAGAAGCCGCGTCGTTCCAGCCGCTCGCAGTTCAAGGCTGCCGCGGGTGAAGAAGCGGCCTCGACGAACTGAATCGATTCGAATTCACGATCACAATCAAATGACGCCCCCGGGTTGAACCCGTGCGGGTGATGGAGAATCCACCATGGCGGAACTGAATGCAAAGGACGTGATGAAGCTCCGTGATCGCACGGGACTTCCGATGATGGCTTGTAAGAAGGCATTGATCGAGTCGGGTTGCGATTTCGAGAAGGCCGAAGAGCTCCTGCGCAAGGAACTCAAGGGCAAGATGGAAACCAAGACCGACCGCGCCGCCGGCGAAGGACGCGTTGCGATTTCGCGCTCACGCGAAGCCGCCGCGATCGTCGAACTGCGCACGGAAACCGACTTCACGGCGAAGAACGAGAAGTTCATCAACGCCGCACAGAAGGTCGCAGATCTGGCTCTCGAAGCCACCAGCGGCGCAGTGGAAACCTCAGCGAACATCAGCGCGATCATCGACGATCTGCGCATCAGCACGGGCGAGAACGCGAGTTTCGCGCGCGGCCACAAGTTGGTGCAGGATCCGGGTTCGGGCGCGTTCGGCCACTACGTTCACCACGACGGCAAGACCGCCGTCCTCGTGCAGGCCGAAGGTTCGATCAATGACGAAACCCTTCGTCAGATCTGCATGCACATCACGGCGAACCACATTCGTCCGCAGGGCATCAGCGCCGCTGACGTTCCCGCGCACGTCGTCGAGAAGGAGCGCAAGTTCCGCCTCGAGCAAGCGATGGAATCGGGCAAGCCGAAGGAAATCGCCGAGAAGATGGTCGAGGGCGGCATGCGCAAATTCTTCGAGGAGATCACGCTCCTCGAGCAACCTTTCGCGCTCGATCAGACGAAGAAGATCAAGGATCTCGTGGGCGACAACGCCCGCATCGTCGCCTTCCTGCGTTGGCAGGTCGGCGAGCAGGCCTGATCCTCATCTCAGAAAAACAATCACAAGCGTCCGCCTCAGGCGGACGTTTTTTATTTACCGCTTCGCGAATCGATAGTGCGAAACCAACCACTCGGATCCGTTGGCGTAGTTCCAGAGCTCTTCACACGCGATGTAGAAGACCTCCCAACGCACGCGCCATCGGGTCACTTCGTTCTTCCCATACACGGAGGCGAGAATCGGCTCGACTTGTGAGCGATTCGCATCCATGTTGTCGAGCCACGCTCGAGCCGTTCGCCCGTAGTGTCGGCCGTCAACCATCCAGCGTTCTTCAATGCGAAGCTTGTCCTGAAAGTTCAACGGAAGATCGTCGGCCGGCATGATCCCGCCGGTGAAGAAGTGTCTGCTCATCCAGTCATCTTCGCCTGCATCAACGAACGGATACGTGATGTTGCGATGGGTGAAGATGTGGAAGAACAGTTTACCCCCATCATCAAGCCATGTTGAGATTCGATCAAACAACATTCGCCAGTTTCGCATGTGCTCGAACATCTCCACGGAGAACACTCGATCGAACTTCGCGCCCGGATCAAAAGTGTTCATGTCGCATGTCACGATGTTGATGTTCGACAGCCCGAGCTCACGAGCCTTGCCCATGATGTACTCGCGCTGGGAGTATGAATTCGAAACACCGACGAACCTCGAATTCGGATACTTCGCCGCAGCCCACAGCGTGAAACTCCCCCACCCGCATCCAAGCTCCAACACCCGTTGCCCGTCTTGCAACTCCGCGCGCTGAGCGTACACCTCGAGCATGGATTCTTCAGCCTGCGCGAGCGTGGTCACACCGGCAGGCCAATACGCCGAGCTGTACTTCATGCGCGGCCCGAGACAGAGCTTGAAGAACTCGGTCGGAACTTCGTAGTGCTGGTCATTCGCCGCCTTGGTGTGAATCGCAAGCGGCGATGCATCCATCTCGCGAATGAACGCCCGACGGCGTTCATCGATGCCGTCGATGCCGCCACGGGATTCATCCCTGATTCGTTGCGCCAGCAAACGTCGAACACCCGCACGAATCAAGGTGCGCGGCACGAACCCCGCCTCCATCAGCGAAAACAACGCTTTCATGAACGCACTCCTTCGCGGGGGAACCACGGTACGAACACGCTCGTTGTTCGCTGGTACTCCCGGTAGTCATCTCCGCGGGACAGCAATGCTCTGGCTTCCGTCGGAGGAATGCCGGTGATTTTGAAGATGAAGAACAGCATCGCAGCGGGAGCAAGCCAACACAGCCACGACGCATCAATCGGCCAGGAAGCGCCGACTATCGCAAAAGAACACCACATCAACCACTCGAAGAAGTAGTTGGGATGTCGCGAATAGCGCCACAGTCCCGCGCGACATGTCTTCCCTTTGTTCGCAGGGTTCCTGCGCCATTTCGCAAGTTGGGCATCCGCAACAGACTCGCCGGCGATGCCGATCAACCAGAGCCCCGCACCGATGTAATCAGCGAACGAGAGCGGATCGGGATTTGATGCCGCGATGAGAAACGGAATCGCGAGCGTGATGTCCAGAACCGCTTGAGCCTGAAAGAACACGAAGAACTTCTTTGTCGCAGACTCTCCCCAATCAGCGCGTAGCGCTTGGTATCGTCCGTCCTCCTCGGTCGCCTTCAAGATGCGATCCTTGAGCAGATGCATCGCCAAGCGCAATCCCCACACCCCGCCGACAACACCAATCAGTACGCGCCTTTCCGTAAGACCATCCCCGAGCAACGCGTAGTAGATCGCCGAGAGACCGAGCAGTCCCGCCCACGCCACATCGACACAACTGGCGTCTTTGATTTTGGTTGCGATAGCCCAGAGGATCGCCATGATGAGCGAGCAACCGGCCGCCGCACCGCCAAAGATCATCCACTCATGCGCCCCGAATGCGAGCATGTTCATACGATCACTCCATGAAGTCGCACGTGTGGTGCGAACGAATCGTTCAACAGCCGCTCGTCGAGGATCACATTCATGAACCCCATTCGAGTCTTCGGTTTTCTCTGCCTCGCAGCGGCCATCTGCATGATTGTCTTGATCATCGACGCAGCCGCGGAGAAGAGCATCGCGACGATCTTCGAATCACTCTGGCGTGAGAAATGGGGAGTTGTCACACTCGTCGATCTGTACGCGGGATTCGCGATCGTCGGGATATGGATGGGTTGCTGTGAAAGATCCGCAAAGCGCTGGATCCCATGGATCATCGCGCTGTTACTTCTCGGCAATGTCGCGACACTCGCATACATCGCTTGGAGATCCCGCAAAGCGCAGACATGGCGCGACATCATCATGCCTTCGCTTCCCGCCGCGAACGCGACGCCAGCGTGAGCATCACAGGCATCGCGATGGCCCATTCAGCACCGATCCACACCCAACACCATGGTTGCGAATCGACTTCGAGCGCATTCAGGCGAACTCCCGCCCAGTAAGAAAGCGGACCGGCGATAAGTCCGAACACCGCAGCCAGAATGTTGCGCCCTTGAAGCCAAGACATCGATGCATTGAGACACGTCGCGAAGCCCGCCCATAGCGCCGCGAACCAGATCGCGTTCGCGGCAAGCGATGGTTCTCCGGGCAAACCGAGGAATCCGACTTTAAATGCGATCATGTCCGAGACCAAGCCCATCGACGCGACCGTTCCGATCAGCCTCAATTCACGGGCGAGATGCTCTCGGAACACAATGCCGTGAACAACCACCGCCAGCAGCGGGAACAAGGCCGCCAGAAGCGGACGCCCGGCTGCTGTCGTGAACACGCAGCCAAACCATGCGGCTTGAAACACCAGAAAGTTCGCGACGATCCGCGGGTTCATGCGGTTCGCACCGCCTCAAAGCCGGACTCGGAAGTTCGATCCATCGGCTTGCGATACACAAGATGAGCGACGGAGATATGACGCTCCGCGAACGCACCCTCGCAGTACGCGAGATAGAAGTTCCACATGCGCATGAATCGATCATCGAATCCGAGCCCGCGGACACGGTCGGACTGCGCGTTGAAGCGTTCACGCCACTCACGAAGCGTGCGCGCGTAGTGTGTACCGAATTCCGCCGCATGCGAGAGCGTGAGATCTGTCTTCGCGGTTGCACATCCGATCGCCTCAAGGGATGGAATGAAACTGCCCGGGAAGATGTGCTTCTGAATGAAATCGGGCGTGCGAAGCGCGTCACGATACCGACGATCAGCGATCAGAATCGCCTGAATCAAGGCACGACCATGCGGCACCAGCATTTTCGCACAAACGGATGCGTACTCATCAAGATGATCCGCGCCCACCGCTTCGATCATCTCGAGCGACACGAGCTTCGTGAATGAGCGCTCTCCGTATACGCGCGGCAGATCGCGATAATCCCGCTCAATCACATGCACGCGGTCGCCAAGTCCGGCCTTCGCTACTGCCGCGCGCGCGTACTCTGCCTGCCGTGCTGAAATCGTTGTCGTTGTGACGCGACAACCGAAGTCTCGCGCGGCTGTGATCGCCATCGAACCCCAGCCCGTTCCGATCTCGAGCAGATGATCTTCAGGTTTCAGTGCAAGCTTCCGACCGATGAGATTGAGTCGGAAATTCTGCGCCTGCTCCAAAGTCATCTCGGGACGCTCATAAATCGCCGACGAGTACATCATCGAGGGATCGAGCCACAGTGCAAAGAACTCGTTGCTCAAGTCATAGTGCGCGGCAATATTGCGCTTCGACCCCGCGATCGTGTTTCGACTGAGCAACCGGGCGATCCAGTAGGCCGGAGCCGCGATCCTTGCGAATCCGCTGTCGACGGAATCGAGCGCCGATTGATTGATCACGAATGTCCGAATCAGTCCGGCGAGATCGTCGCACTCCCACCATCCCTCCATGTACGACTCGCCTGCGCCGACACTGCCACCGAAAGCAACTGCGCGATAGAAGCGCGAATCGCGGACATAGATGGTCGGGAAGGGAAGCCCCTGGGAACGAGCCCCGAAGTCCATCACCTCTCCATGCTCGACCACTCGCACTCCGCCGAGTTTGAGCGCTCTGAGCACCTTGAAGACGAGCTTCCGCGTCAACGATGATCTGTCCGCCGCGGCTTCATGTGCGGCGGCCCTGATCAGCGGACTGGAAGTCGAGGTTGTTGTCATGCGACGCTCCCGGGGGTTTATCTAGTGTCCCTCGGGTTTCGCTCCTCAAACGAGGGTGGATGTAAAACGGCACACGTTTCAGCCAAAGAACTGCAGCATGAACATAAATCGCGAGCACTTCCGTTAGGGACATGATCGGATAGCGCGCGAGCGCATAACCGAGAGTCCTGGGTATTGCCGGTCGGCGCTCTAACCGCAGAGTTGCGTCAAAGACTTCACCCCGTTCATCGGAATTGCGCATGTGAACAAGCAGCGACTGCCCGGGTTGCGTGAACGTCCAGTGATATCGCTGCTCCATGGGCATGAACGGAGAGACGTGAAACTGCTTGTCGAACGATGCGTTGATGCGACCGGCGCCATCGGCCCGCCGCGCATCGATGACATAGGAGTGTCGCTCATTCCAAGGCGTGTTGGTGATTTCAGAAACGATCGCAACGAGATTTTCGGATTTGTCAAAACAGTAATAGAACGAGACGGGGTTGAAGACGACTCCGAGCACGCGGGTGTTGGTCAAAAGACGAATCGGTCCGGTCGGTCGAAAGCCCAGCTTGAGTTCAACGGTTTCACGAACACACTCGTCCAACGGCTTGCCGGAATCCGCGCGGTGATAGTCCTTGCGATGAAAGGAGGAGACACCGAATGCCTCATGACGCCACAGCTTTGAGTCGCGCAAAAGCGTTTGCACTTCAGAGAGATCGATGTACATCATGTACACGCCCATGCGGAGCTCATGAGCGCGTGGCATGCGACGGCGATGTCTGACCCAACCGAAGTAGATGGCACTGCTCGACCGGTTCAGAGCGCCTCTCCGAAGTGTTCACACACGCGAAGTGCGCTGTTGACACCGTCTTCGTGAAATCCGTTGAACCAGTAGGCGCCGCAGTAATGTGTGCGATTGACGCCACTGATGGTGTTCCAACGCTTACGAGCCTGCATGCCCTTGAGCGTGTATTGAGGGTGGTGATATCTCAACCTGCGAATGACCTTCGAAGAATCGATGGCCTCGGAACGATTGAGCGTCACCATGTACTGAGTTTGAGTCGGCAATCCCTGAAGGATGTTCATGCTGTAGGTTACGGGCACGCGCGCGGAGTCGGTCTTCAGGACATGATAATTCCACGCGGCCCAAGCGGAGCGCCGCGTGGGCATGACGCTTGAATCGGTGTGCAAGATCGCTTCGTTCTCTTGGTACGGCAGTGCGCTCAGCACGGATCGCTCGGCTTCAGTTGGATCACCCAACATCGCCAAGGACTGATCGGAGTGACAGGCCAGGACCACATGGTCGAATCGCTCTGCGCGACTGCCGATCGCATCGCATTCAACCACCGCATGATCGTCGGCACGAGTGATGCGAGTGACAGGCGCGTTGAGTCGAATGTTCCCCAGAATTCTCTCTGTCATCGGACTGATGTACGAACCCGAACCGCCGACCACGGTTCGCCACACAGGGCGGTCGTTCACCGAGAGCATCCCGTGATTCCGAAAGAACATCACGAAGAATCTCAGCGGGAATTCGAGCATCGCCGCCGGAGGCGCAGACCAGATCGCCGCGCCCATCGGAACGATGTAATAGTCGCGAAAGTACCGGGAGTAGCCTCCAGATTTCAAAAACTCTCCAAGGGTTCCGTTGAGGCTTGACTCGGACGCTTCAGTCGATTCCTTGTTGAACCTGACGATGTCCATCAGCATGCCGAGGAATCGCAGATTGATCGCATTGCGCTTTTTCGCGAACAATGTCGCAAGCGAAGTACCGTTGTACTCAAGACCGGTGCGCTCACAGCGCACGCTGAAACTCATCGAACTCTCTCGCGATTCCACGCCGAGCATCGAGAGCAACTTGGTGAAGTTCGGATAGGTCTTATGGTTGAAGACAATGAAGCCGGTGTCGATGTTCAAGCGGCGGCCGGCATCATCGATCGAATGCGTGTGCGTGTGCCCGCCGATTCGCGAGTCCGCCTCGTACAAGATCACATCGTGCTTCCGAGAGAGCAGATGCGCCGCGGTCAATCCCGCGATACCCGACCCCACGACCGCGATCTTCACGCAGCGCTCTCCCTCATGGCTTCGGCCTTGGCGTACACGCGCTCCGGGACGGCGTTCAAATCCCACACCAGCCCGAGCTTCGAGAGCGCCCACAAACAATAATATGTAATATCAAGCTCCCACCAATAAAAGCCCTGCCGGACCGCACCCGGGAAGTAGTGATGGTTGTTGTGCCAGCCTTCGCCGAGTGTGATCAGTGCCAGCACGAAGTTATTGCGGCTCGTGTCGGTCGTCTTGAATCGACGACTTCCGATCATGTGCGAAAGGGAATTGATCGTGTAGGTCGCGTGATACAGCACGACCGTTGAAATCAAGAAACCCCACACGAACATCTGCCCCGCGGTCACGCCGAGAGACGGCACATACAACTCGAGCAACGCTCCCGCCGCGAGAAGCAGAATCGCATATGCCGCGGGTACGACGATGTCGAATCTGTCGATGAATCGCAACTCGGGATACTTCGCCAAATCCGGCACCGCAGCCAAGTTCGTCATGTACGCACCCTTCGCGGTAAACCAACCCATGTGGCTCCACAACACGCCATGATGATGCGGCGAGTGGACATCCAGTTCAGTATCGGAATGACGATGGTGCTCTCGATGATGTGCAGCCCACCACAACGGCCCGCGCTGCGCCGCGGCGTTGCCCATCATCGCGAATGCAAACTGTGTGAATCTGTGCGTTTTGAAGGTTCGATGTGAAAAGTAACGGTGATAAAAGCCGGTGATCGCAAACATGCGGATCAAATAGGCGGCGACGGCAACGATCACCGCCGTCCAACTCCAACCGACCCATACCACCGCCGCGCAACCCACATGCAGCGCGATGAACGGGATAACCCGCGGCCAATCCACTTCCTTTTTATCCAGTACCGGCTTGCCGGGTGATGCAACATCACTTGCGAGCCAACTCCAAAGCAACTGCATCCAGGTCGGCTTCTGAGGTAGATTTGGTTCTTGTGTTTTCAAGCGAACTCCTGTTTCGGCCTCTCGCGGTTCGCTTCCCAATGAACTCGGATTCACAACCGATCGCGCAACGAAAATCGAGGTCTGCAGCCGAAGCGTGAGGATACCAGACTCTCGCAAGCCTCGACGAGGGAAGTCTTTACTCCCCACGGCAGGGCATTTCCATACAAATTTATCCGATTCTCTTGCTTTGCGGATACCGTCCTCTTATTTTCAAAGAGCAGAATACAAAAGGAGAATCTTCAATGATTTACGAAGTCACGGGAGACATTCTTCACAGTCGCGCAAGCACCATCGTGCATGGTGTCGCGCCGAACGATCATTTCAACTCGGGCTTGGCGCAGCAACTCCGCCTGTTGTACCCGTCCATGTTCAGGGACTTTCGGCACTATTGCCAAGTTGCACATCCGCAACCCGGAGATCTATGGACATGGTCGGGCGTCGGTCGCCGAGGTGTCGTGAACATCATTTCACTGCTCACGCAGTCGGGCGGATACCGGCACGGCCAGAGGCCAGGTCGTGCAACCATTGAAAATGTAAATCATGCCCTTCGGGCATTGCACAAATGGGTCGAGCATGAACGGCCCGAATCACTCGCGATGCCGCGGCTCGCAACCGGCTTTGGCGGCTTGGATTGGCAGAGGGTGCTTCCCCTGATACATCACCACTTGGGTGCATGTGAAACCTCCGTGTACATTTACGCATGCTACCGCAAAGATGTTCACGCCTTCGAACCGTCCTCCGGCGCGTTTGGGGCGGTTTAGTCGCTCCATCTGTCGACGAGTGATCTCAGTTTCGATTCGTCGGGAGTTTGGGCATCGCGTCCGAAGTAGTCGCGTTCAAACGACACGAGTTCCTCACGAATGGAATTCGCCCGCTCTCCCGAAAGCTCGTCCGCGCGTCGACGCAAGTACATTGCGACTCCGAGCGGAGTCAAACGAACTTCCTTAATCGCGCCGACATCGACCGCAGTCTTTCGGCGGCGACGGCTCCACGCCCACATCCCAACACCGATCGCAACCGCTGACATCACGCCGGTTATCACGACAGTTCGAGCGCTCAACAGTGGAGCGTGGAGCTTGACGCTCGGGCCTGAAACGTCAATCACATCCATGTCGACGAATGTTTTGCTCACCAACTTTCCCGCAGTTGGATCTTTGAGCATCGGCAGGATGAACTCGTCGGCACTCGCATTCACTCCGGGGGTGTACGTGATCACCCACTGTCTCTCGACACCCAGTCGATACCCTCCGTCGTCATCTCGATCGACATACGCCTGCTTTTCCGGATCCACGGCGCCGAACGACCAGCTTCTTCCGACTCCCTCTGAACCGAGAACTGAAATCGGCTTGATCTCGATTCCGCCTTCCTCGATCTCGAATCCGGCAGCGGCATCGCGAACTCCGGACATCATGTCTTCCAACTCGGGCACAACGCCGCGGCCACGCGCAAGGACCTCCAGCGTGATCCTCGGATCCTTTGAGCCAAAGGCCGAACGCGCATCAACGATTTGCATGATTTCGAGATCGCGGATCGGTCGAACACCTGAGGATTTGGAAGCATCAAGAGTCGGAGCATTCGAAAGCAGCGGCAGCACAACGGGGCCGAAGACATCGTTGAATGTGAGATCCATCGTCAGTTGCGGCAACCGATCCGTCGAGGGGTCTTTTGCGCGCAACATCATGTAGACCATCGGCTTTTCCATCCAACCGTCTTCGCCGCTCTCAACCACAGGCCGCGGCGATGCAAACGCTTCAAAGAAGCCGATCGCATCGACATCGAATGACTTCGCCAGAGTCTCCTCGATTGATTTTCGCAAAAGATCGCGGTGATTCATCGGTCGATACTGACCTCCGACGAATGTCCACACTTCATTCTGTAAGTACTTACTGAACCCGCCGGTCTCTCGATCCACTGCCGCGGTGAAACGCATGGACAACGTCGCGGCGAACGGCTTTCCCGCCCCGATTTGCTCATCGCCATCGATCTCAAGTCGCAACTTGACCTCGTCTCGCACGAGATCGTTGTACAAATCGGACAGCCGTCGCAGCGGTGCGCCGGAGGGGTGATCTCCGATGATCCGCATCGCATGACGAACCACGCGCGGCTTCACCTCGGGGGGCATTCTCGCAGCACTGCCGACGATCGCGCGAGCGAACTCGCCGATATGACGCGATGCAGCTTCAGGAGGCAACAGCGACATCGAAGCTTTGATGCGATCAATCTGATCATCCTGAGGTCCGCCCTCAACCAAGAGATCCTCTCGCGTCAGAAAATTGAGTTCGGTGGCACCGACGGCCGCATTGAACCAAACCAGAAACACCGTGATATCTTCGCGCTCCTGTCCGGCTCGAACGAGATCGGCGTATCTTGCGGCGGTCTGCTCGAACGCCAAGAATGCAACCTTTCGATACTCATTGAACTTCGCGAAGTCTTCCTTGTCTTCAGATTGCTTGTACTGCAGTCGGTCGTATGCAAGGGCGGCCTTGCTGATCGCGAATCGCCAGGAATCGGGCTTGAGCGAGATCGAGCGATCAATGAGCTCAATCGCAAGTTCATAGCCCTTTTCCACCATCGAGCGGATCTCCTCAGGTGTCCGCTTGTTTCCCGCCGCTTGCTGTACCTTGCGATCTCTCCAATCGCCACTCAACCCCGTTCGCATCTGATCGGAGAGCGAAGCGGCAGTTTCGGCGGAGAGTTCAACGATCGGTCCGAATACCGCTTCAATACCCTTGCGGGTGAAGATCTCCGTTTCACCGTGGCACGACTTGAAGACCGCGGCGACGCTCGGAAGTCGACGCGGATCGACGCCTTGCTGATTCAGCACGGTCATCAATCGAGTCAGTCGATCGAGATCGCGACGCTGACGACCTCTCGTAAGAGGCGCCGAAGCGAGTGCTTGCCTTCCGAATCCATAGTAGCGAAAGCCCATCTCATCACCCTCGGGCATCGCTGGGCTGAGCTTCGACTGCCACACTTGGAGAAAATGATCCGCAAGCATTTCACCATCCGCAGGGAACCGCTTCACGGCCTCCGCGACATAATCCAACGCAAGATCCGTCTCTTGCGCGGCGGCCGCCACACCGATGGACGCCTTGTACGCACGCAAAGCGAGACTCGATTCGAGTGCACTCATCCATTTCGAATCGGGAAGCGCCTGAAGCAACAACTCCATTCCCTTCGAAGCGGGGCCGCCCCGCTGCTTTTGATCCTCTTCGAGTGCCACTTCCGCTTCTGCGACAAGCGCCGTGGTCATCATGCGCAATGGAATCTTGATCGACGTCGCATCCATGCCCTCGCGGCTCAACAGTGCATCGACAGACTGCTTCAAAGTAAGAATCGCTTGAGCACGGACTGTTTCATCGAGTTCCGTTTTTCGCAACTCCACAGCCTTAAGCGTCACCGCTTCGAGTGCAGCCGGCGCCAACCCAGCGTTCGCGAAGACCTGCGAAATCCAAGTTGCAGCATCAGTCGGCGGCATCGAGGGAAGCAGATCGATCGCCCGCGCCATGGCGGCCTGCCGCTTCTCCGGATCCGCTCCCTCAAGCAGCGTCACCTCTCCGTAGAGACCCCATGCGGTCCTTCGTTGTGCAGTTGATTCACTCTCATCGCGAGATGATGAAGCCATAACCTCAAAGTACTTTGCATGATTGAGAAGTTGCTCAGCGTTCTTCGCGGCGCGCGCTTCTTCGAGCGCGGGGAAGAACTGATAGGCCTCCGCGATCATGTCAGCTCCGACGAGAAAACGCACAGTCCTGGCGCGTGATTCGGCATCCGCACCACCGAACTGTCCTGGTCGGGTCTTCAAGACCTGAAACATGGGAGCGACGCTGTAACGTCCGGCCGCACTCTTTAAAAACTGCGACAGCGTGTCGATCTGCCAATCTTTCAATGGTTCCGGTGTCGCGTCAGCCAGATCAAGAACCTCTTCAGGAAGCAAGACAGGATCGGACTTCCCTGAATCGCCGCGGCCGCCTTTGTTCATCGATTGGAGAATGTGACCGTAAATCTCGGGGCCTTCCTTCCCGACATCTGCCGATCGAAGAAAATCGCCGACGATTCGCCACTCACCCGCCATGATCTGGTTGAAGAGCCACTTGCCTGTTGCATCTTTGTCCGCAGGATCGGGCTTCGTGGCGGATGAGAACCCGAGTCTCGAGCGCGCGCTCAACACGGCCTGCGGCGTTCTGGAGAGATCCATTCCCTGCAGAACCTGCATGATGGACTGCGGTTTGGCGGTTTCCTCGGGCGATGCCGGGTCTGATGTTTGAGAATCCGAGTTCGCCCACAGAGTTTTGACATCAATGCCGAAAGCCTTCAGCATCTCGGCCATCTCAGATTTTCCGGCGTCATCTGCCTTCTCATACTGCTCTTTCAGCAACGCCAGGTCTTCGTCGGAAAGTTTGATTCCAGTGGCAGGCGCGACGGGTTGCACCGGCTGAATCACGACCGCCGGTGTGACTTGTGACGCTGGAGCGATCGGCTTTGCCGGCTGCACCACAACAGCAGGTGTAACCTGCGCCGCTGTGTGGGTGCCCCCCGCTAAAAGCGTCAAAGCAAACACCGAAGAGACCAATCGATTGACTTGTATTTCACATTTCATGTGCTTGAACCTCATCACCAACCGGGCGGTATATCTTGCGCCCCACCAGCGCTGCGACCATCACGCTGTTCCGGCGGCCTTTTGCTCTTTCGCCCGGGCCCGGGCCGATTTCCCTGTTGACCCTGCCCCGGCGAATTGCGTGGCAAAGGCTTACCCATCAACTCAGAACGATCCGACTGCTCCAGATTCAATACCAACTCAAGATTTCTCTGATGAACGAGCGACTCGTGAGCGCTCAAGTTCGATTCTGCCGCACCTTCAGCGAGGTACTTGAAGTTCTGTCGCGCGAGTCCGGATTCAATCATCCACTCCTGCGCAGGCATTCCACTCAGTCGGAGGAGTCTTGCTGCGTAGTAGTACGCGGTCGCGAGTTCGCTCCGAGCTTGGGTGTGGTCCTCACCATGGGAAGTCGCATGACGCTGAACGATCGTTTCGAGCTCTGATATACCACCCCACACATCTCCGGAACGCACCACGGCTCGTGCTCGCGAGATGCGGACGGACTCGAGTTCCCGATCCTCATCGACTCCCAACGCATCAATCGCTTTGGATAGTTCATCCGCGACGGCCTTCCAAGCGATCGACGCGGTTTCGTATGCGGATTCCTCTGCTTCGGTCGCCGCAGCTGCGGCCAGTGCCATCTGCGGGTCATTTCCCGCAGTACGCCTGGCCTCGATCGCGAGCAAGTGAAGTTCGTAAGCTCTGTCCTGAGCGGACTGCGCTTCAAGCTCAAGCTTGTTCGCACGCCGCTGGAACTCCGCTGCGCGTTCGATACGCAACAACCTCTGTCCCGGCCCGAAGTGCAAGAACACCACGATCACCGGCGCGATCCACCACATCGGCCACATGAATCTTGATAGTTTCATGTGACACTCTCCGATCGATTTTCAGGGGGATTCCCGCCGATCCGATTGCGGTATTGCCGCGGCGTTCCAAATGCGAGCAAGATGGGATTCATCATGCCCAGACAGATGCATGAAGAGATCAAACACACGAGTGCAATTTCTCGAAGGGTCCACTTTTCAGTGACTGTCGGCGAAAGCATCGATAGTTTATCGATTACTTCAGAAGGAAGATGTCGACTGTTGCCTTGGTGGTAGTACCCTCCGAGACGAGCCGCGAGTTGGCGCAGTGACAGCGTGTCCTGACGACTGCTGTGTCCGTTGATGATCGTCGCACGATCGGGATCACCTACGCCGACAACGATGGTGTCCGCGATCGAATTCGGAATTCGCGATGATTCAATCTGATTCTGATTGTCACCGTCACCGACAATGACAAGCGTGGCGGAATTCTCCGGCCATTTACGCGCAAGGTCCAATGACGCCTGCACACCTTTACGCATATCAGTCGCGCCGGGTTTAAAACCGGCATAGAGGGGCAATCCATCCAACGCGTTCCGGATCACTTCTTTATCAAAGGTATCTTCGAGAATAACGAGCGCATCGGTGTAGTACGCGACGAGCGAGATGCGTGTGGTTTGCATGTCGATGCGATCGAGCACTCCCTGCATCAACTTCCCGCTCCATAGAGCGCGCGATATCTTTGTCGGATCCGGCCCCGCGTCGGATATCTGCATGCTCGGAGACACATCCATGCAGATCAGCAGATGCCGAGAAGCCGCCTTGGTCGGAAGGCGTTCAACTTGCACCGGGTCGTACTTCATCAGCACGATTGCGCCGAAGACGCCGAGAGCGATTGCAATCGGCCTCAACTTCGGCAACATACCGAACAACCACGCCGGCTTTCCCGCCGGACCGAAGGCGAGTCGCGCGACTTTCATGACACGGCGCGCATGTATGTGTTCGGCGATGGCACTGAGCAACGCCGCGGCAACTGCGAAGATGATCGCTCCGCTTACCACGGTGTGTACCTCACTCCGAAAGAGCCGGCCAGATGAGCTCCGAGCAAAACGAGCGCGACCAAGGCGAACGGTGCGTAATGGTGCATCGGCACGGTCCCCTGCGGGTTGAATCTGGCGGGGCGCATTCTGTCGATGTGGGAGAAGACTTTTCTGAGTGTTGCGGCATCGGCGGCTTGAAACGCTTCCCCACCGGTTTTACGCGCGATATCGACGACATCCGACGGAATATCTTCTTGCGCGACGTGGATGTGATACAGCGTGATCGCCGCATCGGCAAGCTCTTGCGCGATATCACCTTCAGCGAAACCTTCACCCAGATCCGAACTCTCGCCGTCTGATACGAGGATAATCAATCGATCGCCGGACTCAGCCTCGTCGGTCATGTTGGAAAGGCAGAACCTCAGCGCGGCTCCGATGCGCGTTCCGCTCATGTGAATCGGCTGATTCTCAGGATTCGCAAAGGGAAGCGAATTGCGAATGGCGTTGAGATCCGTCGTAAGTGGCATCCATCTGATTTGCTGAGATCCGAAAATGGTAAGCCCAAAGGCATCGCCCTCCCGATCCTTGGTAAAGCCTTCGATCGCCTCCTTGGCCATGCCGTAGCGATCGTCCATGGTCATGCTGCCCGATACATCCAAGCAGATTTGAATGTTTGTCAATTCGCGTTTGTTGTTCGGCTGCCTCAGCACCTGGGGCCCGGATGCGAGTCATATCCCGATGGAAAGCAGAATGCTCGGCACAAGATCGGAGGCGTGCAATGCCAGCGTGAGCATGCGATGTCGACGCACCGCCACTCCGTCCGCGGGCAACGCGATGCCCCATGGTCTTTGTGGCAACATCCACAACAACAGCGCCGGGATGATCAGAAACAACAGAACCCACGGATGCGTGAATGTCATTGCTTCGTCTCCGTCAACGAAGCGTTTAAGGCCTCGGGAACGCAACGAATGATCAACGACTGAACGGTGGATGAGGAGGGCGTCATCCCGCTGTGAGGAGCATGAAGCCATTGTTCGACTGTTCGAAGGAGTTCGCCCGAACGCGGATCATCTCTCAGTCGCCGGATCGCTTGCGCAGGACTCAATCCTTCTAATCCAAGTTCCTTGGTTCTGTAGGTGATCAAGAGAAGTTCGAGCGTTGCCTTCTGCTCGACTGTCAAGTCTCCGGATGCGGCGCGCAATACGAGAGCGCGGATGCGTTCTGGAACATCCGGTTCGTCGACCGCAGCGGTGATCTGCATTTGCGGCACACGCTTGATCAGCCTGCGAATACTGAAGACGATCGGCACTGCCGCCCATGCGACACCGAAGATCCAGAGTGTTCGAAAATAATATGGCTCCAAACTTTGTTTGAATATGTTCAAGCCGAACAGGTCGGTGCCATAGCGAGCCGGGAGGTTCGAAACAACGACGATCGGCAGACTCGGAACATCGTGCGGAAGCTCGCCTGATTCCACCCCGAGTCGATCGCGGAGATCAAAGCTTCCCGCTTTGTTTCCGACAAATCGAATCAAGTACTTTCCGTCTTCCGTAGGGCCGGACAATCTCATTGAAAGGTCATCACCGACGCTTTGCGATGGGCGCTGCAACAGCTTCGGGCCTGTATACTCAAACTCGATCGTCCCGGTCAATCCTCTGGAGACTTCGACAGGATCGATCGCTGAAATCGAAGCTGCGGCGATGATCGCGATCAACATCATCCGCGACCTCCGCCTGCTGCAGGACGTGTGGAGAGAAACTGACGCAGCGGAGCGACGAACTCCTCTTCCGTACTCAAGCGAAGATAGTTTGCGCCCGCGCGAGCGATCTCTCCCCGCAAGCTGTTTCGATCAGGGACGATTGAAGTTGATGTCGCAACAAACGAACGACCCGATTCCGCTTCTACGGCGCGAAACACGCCGGCACCGCGCAGGGTTTCCTCAGCGGGGTCAACAAGGTGAATCGCAAGACAATCATGACGGGGCGCTACTTTTCGCAAAGCAGGAAGCGCTTGCGGATCATGAAAATCGCTGAGGATCACGATCATCGAACCGCGGACCGCTCGCGCGTTGATCTCTTCGATACGTCGAGAGATCCGCGTCGCCTCGCGTCGACCCGGAATGCGAAGCGGTTCAATGGCGCGGCGAAGCTCATGCCTTCCGAGACCCGTCGAAATCGCATTGTCGCGCTCGCCTCCCGAGACGACCGTCACGGGTCGAAGTTGACGCTGCGCGGCGATACCGATCGCCGACGCGATCCAAACCGCAAGATCGTGTTTTGAAATCCGCACGGATGCCACTGACATCGATGTCGAAGTATCCACGATGATGTACACAGCGGTCCGCTTCAGCGTTTCGAACTCCTTGACGAACGGCTT
>JBKDPX010000337.1:0-7044 GCA_046342165.1 Phycisphaerales bacterium
TCGTTCTGCTCTCGAGAGGACGCCGAGCGGTTCATGCCGGCAGGACTTTCGCGCATCGAGGTGGACGACGAACGGCGCAAGCACGAGCCCGCGCTTCGACCCAGCGTGGTGCCGGGCCTGCTCGGATCAAGACGCGCGAACCGCAACGCGCGCGTGAGCGTCGCGGGCGGCGTGCGGCTGTTCGAATTCGCGGCGGTCTTCGCGCAAAGCGCCGGGAACGCTACACAAGAACATATCAATGTTACTTTGATCTTAGATTGTCCGGTTTCAGGCAAGACCGCGAGCGTCGGCGACATGCAAACCGGCGTGCGTCTCATGCGAGGCGCGGTCGAGAGCCTTGCGCGCGCACTGTCGGGCGCGCATCACGATCTGAGAATCGAACCGTCCAAGCCGTGCTGTAAGGCGTACCGCGAGGACGGCTTCGCGAAACTGACGATCGGCGGCGCGGACCTCGGCTCCATCGGCATCATCGCGCAGGATGTTCAAAGCTCGTTCGATCTCGAAGCGCCCGTCGTCAGCGCCGAACTGAACCTCATGACGCTGTGCGCGAACTATCCCGCACGCGCGAAGGTCGAAACGCTCGCGGCGTTCCCCGCCATCGAGCGCGACATTTCATTCATCGTCGCCGAAGACGTGACGTACGCGCGCATCGAGCGCGAAGTACTGTCCTCGAAGGTCGAGCGCTTGGAAGCCTGCACCTTCATCGGCACCTATCGCGGCAAGCAGATCGGCGCGGGCAAGAAGTCGGTGACACTGCGCCTGACCTTCCGCGATCACTCGCGCACCCTTCGCCACGAAGAAGTGGACATCCCCGCCCAAGCCGTCATCGATCACTTGAAGAAAGTGGCGGGTGCGGAGGTGAGGGGGTGAGATGGGGAATCGGGAATGGGGAATGGGCAAGAGGCAATGGGCAGGGGGCGTGACGGATGAGTTACTTGTCGACTTGCGTGATACCACGACCATTGCCTCGCCCCCATTCCCCATTCCCTTCTCCCGCGTGTATCATCCCCGTCGGCATTCTCTCGTGAACAGGATCTCTCATGCATAACACACCTGAAGCGCTTCCTCCCCGTCCGCTGAGCAAACTGGCGTCGCTTTGGCCGAGCGCCTCGGATATCGGTGATAAGCCGCTGGTGTGGGTGAACGGGCATTTAGTGCCGAAGCATCAGGCGATGGTGAGCGTGTACGACCACGGGTTGCTGTACGGCGACGGCGTGTTCGAGGGCATCCGGGTGTATCGCTCGAAGATCTTCAAGTGTCAGGAGCACATCGAGCGCCTGTATCGCTGTGCGGAGCGGATTCACCTGAAGATCCCGATTTCGCCCGCGGAGATGGAAGCGGTGCAACGCGAGACGATTCGCGCGAACAATCTGGAGGACGGATATATCCGTCTTGTGGTGACGCGCGGCTACGGCACGCTTGGCTTGGATCCGCGTCGTTGTCCGATGCCGGGGATCATCTGCGTGGCGGATCAGATTCGTCTGTATGCGCCGGAGTTTTACGAGAGCGGCATGCGCGTGATCGTCGCGAAGCGTCCGAAGACTCCGGTGGCGTGTCTTGACCCGCGCATCAAGAGCCTGAACTACTTGAACAACATTCTAGCGAAAGTGGAGGCGATCGAGCAGGGTTGCGATGAAGCGATCATGCTGTCGACGGACGGCTGGGTGACCGAGTGCACGGGCGACAACATTTTCGTGATCAAGGACGGCAAGATCTTCACGCCGCCGCCGGTCGCCGGCGAGAGCGGCTTGCTTGAGGGCATCACGCGCAAGTTCGTGATGACCGAACTCGCGCCGATGTGCGGATTCACGATCGTCGAGAAGATGATGCGACTGGACGATGTGCTCAACGCCGACGAAGTGTTCCTCACGGGCACGGCGGCGGAGATCATCGCGGTGAATCAGGTGGACGTTGACAACGAGCCGAACAAGATCAGCAACGGCGAAGGCCCCGTGACGAAGAAGATGCGCCTGAAGTTCCGCGAGATCGTGACGAGCGATCACATTCCGGAAGATTGATCCGCGAGGGCGGAGTTGAAAACGAAAAGCGAAAAGTGAAAAGCGAAAATGAAGAGTCTTCGGGCTCTTCATTTTCGCTTTATCGCTTTGCCATTTTCGCTTTCATCGTGGCTTTGGCCTCCGGCCGAAGCCACCACGGAGCCACGGCCAAGCGTGTTCGGGCGCTTTCTTTTCGTTTTTCGCTTTTCACTTTTCGCTTTCCTATCCTTCCTCCCCCGTCTGACCGACGGCCGGGCCCGATGCACGGGTGGCCCGTGAACCTGGTCAGGGCTTGACCGCAGCAGCCATAAGCGAGCGTCATCCGGTGCCGTCGGTGTCCTGGCCGTCGGTCAGGCGGGGTTTTCCATGTTCATTCATGTCGGATCGCGTTTTGTGTGAACGCGGAATGTCATACGATGGGGCGCTATGGCGTACACCGTTCTTGCACGACGATACCGCTCCCAGAACTTCGAGCAGGTGGTGGGTCAGGAACCCATCGCCAAGACGCTCCAAAATGCGATCGACGCCAACCGCGTCGCGCACGCCTATCTCTTCTGCGGAACCCGCGGCGTCGGCAAGACCACCAGCGCGAGACTGTTCGCCAAGGCGCTCAACGGCGGCACCGCCGACATCGATCAGGCCATTATGTCTGGTCGTGACACCGATGTCATCGAGATCGACGCCGCGAGCAACACCGGCGTCGACAATGTTCGCGATCTGATCGCCAACGCGGCGTATCGGCCGCTTCGAGGCAAGTACAAGATCTACATCATCGACGAAGTGCACATGCTCTCGACGAGCGCGTTCAACGCGCTGCTCAAGATCATGGAGGAACCGCCGGAGCATGTGAAGTTCATTTTGTGCACGACGGATCCTCAGAAAGTCCCCGCGACGATTCAATCCCGCTGTCAGCGTTTCGATTTTCGCAACATCCCCACCGCTCATATCGCGGGCCACCTTGAGCATGTGGTGAAACTCGAAGGCATGAAGGCGGACAAGGAACTGCTGTTCGCGGTCGCCAAAATCGCCAACGGATCGATGCGTGATGCGTTGAGCTTGCTTGATCGCGTGATCGCCTCCGGGCAAAAGCATCTCACGATCAACCTGCTTGAACAACTCCTCGGCCTCCCGGAGCGCGAAGTTTTCTCGTCGATGATCGACGCGATCGCGGCAGGCGATGCGGCGGGCGCGCTCAACGCGGCGGAGATGATCCTCTCCCGAGGCACTTCGATCGATCAGGTGATTGAATCACTTTTGCTGCGTTTGCGGGATTTGATGATGATGGCCGCCGCAGGTCCGGAGACGACGCTCGTTGAATTGACCGATGAATCGCGAAAGGCGGAGGCGACACGCGCCGCGAACTTCGACGCCGCGGGCTTGTCGCACATGATCGTGGTGTGCGAGAACGTGCAGCGGGCGACCAAGTCGAGCAGTGTGCCACGCGTGTTGTTCGACGCGCTCATCGTGCGACTGGCGATGACCGAAAAACTCGCCGAAGTGACGGCCGTGATTTCGGGAGCCGGTGGAACTTCAACAGCAAAAAAAGCCTGACCGCGGCGCCGGCGTCGGACGCGATCGACGCCGCGGTGATTCCTCCTCAACCCGTGGAACAACAACCCGCCGCCGCACCGACTCCGGCGATGGCATCGGTGCCGATCACTGCACCCGCACCGAAGGCTGCAGGTTCACGGGAGATCCGACTCGTCGCGCCTACGAAGGACGAACTGAACGACATCACGAAGATGTGGAATCGAGTGGAGCGCGCGTGCGAGCACAGCGGGAGGCTGTCGGCGTTGCTTGCGGACATGAAGTTCAAGAGCCGCGACGGCGACAGGGCGGTGTTAGAGGTCGATCCGAAGCTCTTCGGCGCGGCGAAGTCACTCGAATCGGATCTTCAGAAGGCGATGTCGGAAGCGTTCGGCATGCAGATGTCGCTTTTGATCGAGAGTGCGACGATCGTGGAAGAGGCGACCCGGGAAGAGGCGTCGAAACCGACAACGAACATGAGCGAGCACGCGCTGGTGAAGCAGGCGATCGAACTCTTCGGCGCGAAGCTGATCTCGGTGTCGCCGCGACGCAAGAGTTGATCACTTGCCGCCGACGAGAAGCGCGCGATCTTTCTCGATTTGTGACGGACGAAGATGTGTCCTCAGCAGTGCGATGCGCCGGGCGTCACCGTTTGCGATGGCGGCATGACTCGACAGCCACAAGGCGTCGAGAATCTCCGTGTCCTTGCGCGTCTCGGCGTCGCACCGCTGAAAGAGCGTGGCGAGCAGCGAATCGTCGCCGATGCGAAACGCGGCAAGAACTCCGATCGCTCCGATCTGCGACGACACGGCATCCGGCGTGCGTGCGACGAGCGCACGAAGTAATGTCGCTATTTCCTTATCTTTTCCTTGCAGGTGCATCTCGACGATGGCATCGCCGAATCGACCATCCTGCAGTTTCGCTCTCAGATCCGCGCCGATCACGCGAGCTTCGGGAAGCGCGGGCGCATCGGACGACGGGCTGCGAACGGGTCCTACGCACCACAGGGGATCAGCGAGCGAGGCGGTTTTCCAACGCGGACTTTCATCGAGTCGGCACGCGGCGACGAACGGGGCGCCTGCGATGATCCGATCAGCGAGCGCGGGCGTCGGCACGAATGCGCCGAGGAACGGTTCGTCAACGGATCCGAAATAGGCGTAGACGCCTCGAGACAACCAACGACCGCCGACGGTGTTGATGTCATCGGGTTGTTGTAATGACCATGAGTGGACGAAGTGCACCGCGAGGGGGCGCGAGATGATCGGAATGTCGCCCGGTTTACATTGGCCAGGCGACAGATCGAAGAAATCGCTGTTGCCTTTGGTGGTCACCATCGCCAGTCCGTGATTGAAAGGCATCGCGCATCGCGCGCGCCATGATCCGGAGTCATTCTTCGGTGCGTCGAGGGTTTCAACGCTTAGTCCGGCTTGGCTGAATGAGGCGCCGGCGGCTGTTCCGTCATATCGATTCCAATCGCCTTCAGGCGGATAGCCGTCGAAGATCCATGCGCTTGTCGGTTGCAGAAACAACGAGCACATCGCGCGATACGCGGCCTGCGACGCGTTACCGGGGATCTGTCCGCACCATGCCCAGCGATCGCGACGCGCGGGATCGTCGTGGCGACCGATCCGATCCGTCAGCGCGTAACGCTCCTTGGATGAGCCGGGATCGTACTTGACGGGCACATTCATGCCGAGGGTGACGGCGTCGATGTCATCGCCCGAGGAATCCCAAGACAATCCGAGAGATGAGACCGCCTCTCGAACACTTCCGGCAAACGCCTCGGCGCCCTCCGTGTTGTATGCGCCACCGAAGTTCTTCGCGGCCGGCAGGAACATGAGCGGCTGTGCACGACCTGCGGCCAACGCGAGTGCTGCGGTCCATGCGGGATCGGAGACATTCGCGAATACCACGCCCGCCGGCACTCCGACAGTTTCCTTCACCGCATCAACGAGGGCCTTGGCGTCCTCCGGTGCCGTCGTTAGGTCGAGTGAATCCGCGAGGGCTCGACGCGCGGACTTTTCATCGCAGGTCGCGAAACCGGCTTCTCCGGGAACACCCTTTCGACTCTCGCGCTTGGTGTCCCAACGGAGGATGCTCTCGGGCTTGTAGGCGCGCACGAACCGAGCGATGTCTTCACGCGATGCTCGGTCTCCGAGATCGATCAGCACCGGAAAATAGGTCGATGAGGACCATGCCCCGATCGCATCGATGTAGGAATCGGCGTCAGTTACGATCACGACATGCGCGAGCGGCTTGCGTTTGGCATCGATCACGCGAACACGATCGCCGAGTTTGACTGCGGGATGTGCACTCGGGGCGGGCGCGACATCCTGAGCGAACAGCGCCGGCACACTGAGCAGAGGGACGATCGACGCGACGACGGGCTTGAACATGCTGAAATGATACGAACGCGCGGAGTCACGGTTCGAATCGTGTTTCGGTGACTTGAACCGTCGCGTCTCTCAGGAGTTCGAAGCGAAGCGCCCCGGAGGCCGCGGTGGAGAACCAATGCGAGTACTCGCGCACGGGATCCCAACGCGGGTCACGCAGTCGCGAGGCGTCAGTCGACTGCATCACGATGTCAGGTCGAAGTTGGCGCAGCCATTCGATCGCGATCGGACGCGCGGATCCGTGGTGCGGGGCCTCCACGATCAGCGGCGATTTCACGCTGAGTGTTTTGAGCGATGCGATCGCGTCATCTTGAACATCCCCCGTCAAGAGCAATGCCGGACGCTGCAAGGATGGGTGTGAAAACTCGAGCACGAGCGAGTGATCGTTGTCGTGGCGGAAGGCGGCACCCGAATCAGGAGAGATCACACGAACGGAAAACTCCCCGAAACCAAAGGACTCGCCCGCGCTCAGTGTTCTGATCGGAATTCGTCGAGATTCGATTCGCTTGATGCAATCCGCGACCGCTTGCGAGTCGGGGTGAGAGATAAATCGCTCGGACACGACGACCTGATCGACGGGAATCTCCTCCATGACGCGAGGAAGCAAACCGAAATGATCGGCGTCGGGGTGACTGACGATCGCAACGGGAATGCGCGTCACGCCGATCGCGTTCATGGCTCGAATGATCGTTCGAGCATCGGCGTGGCGCATGCTGCCGCAGTCGAACATCATGGTTTCGTCCCGGCTGCGAATCACCATACATGTGCCACTGCCGACATCGAGACAATCGATTCTAAGTACAACATCACGAGGCAATGTTGAAGCGTCCGCGGTTCCAAAGACGGCCCAAGCGATCACCACACTCGTCGCGGCAAGCGCCCGCATCGCTTTCATTCGAACGGTGAGTACAACGATCACCGTCGCGGTTGCGACGACTGTCCATGCCAAGTTGAGCGAAGGCGCGGTCATCGTTGCGCCGGGCAGCGAGTCAAAGAGTCGCGTGCAAGCGAGCACCGAATCCGCGATGAATGCGATGGGTCCGGCAAAGATCTGCGCGAGCGCGGGGATGCAAGCGCCGACGATCAGCGCGAGGTAGCCGACGACAAGCAGGATCACGATGAGCGGA
>JBKDPX010000338.1:0-2053 GCA_046342165.1 Phycisphaerales bacterium
CCACTTGCGGGGCATACCCGTTCCTGACATCGGAACAATCGATTCGAGTGTCTTTGACCACTCTTCACAAGTTTGAGCCGAGGCATCCAAGCCGAAATCGATGGTGATCACTTCCGCCGCGGCATGCAAGAGGCGGGGCGAGGCATTCACATCAAGGATCAAGTGAAGATGTGGAATTCCTTCACTTCGCGCAAGATCAACAAGCTGTTCAACGAACCGCTCACTTGATCGGCGGGCATCCACCTGCACGGACACATCTTCGATGCTCTGTGCAAGTGATGCAAAAAAGGCTCTCCACAGGTTGACGGGCAGGAGTCCCTCTGACGCACCGGGATCGATGTTCCACAACGTCGGCGAAAACGATCCCATCCGTCGCCCGACACTGTCGGAAATGAATCGACCAAGTCCGTCACGCAAAGACGCGTCGATCTGAACGCACTGCGGCTTTGCGATCGGATCCGATTGCGGGGCGAGCGGGTGATACGCAATGAGGCCGCCGATCGTCGCGGCGGGGCCGTCACTTGCGGATAACTCCCGAGCGATATCGAACGACACGACGCATACGCCTTTCCCCGCGGGCGCTTGAGAGAACGTTATTTGATTACGTTCCGGATTTTCGCGATATCGGTCGACCGTCTTGTGAACAAGATCAGTGTCGACCAAGCACCAATCCGGACCGATGATCACGGCGGCGTGAGCGCGGGCATGATTCATCGCATCGACCGCCATCGGTGCGAAGAATGCTTCGTCATAAGACGTAAGATTAGCGATCGCTCCCCGCCAGCAGTGTGACGAACGAGCGCGCGCCGCAGCGATCGACCGGGCGCGCGCATCGCGACGGTCCCACATCGACACCGAAGGTGTGACAAAGCACAGGTCTTCGGTCTTGGCGATCATTGAGCGAACGGATGTCTCATCACGAGAGACGATCACGATTGAGTCAACCGAGTCGACCTTACGCATCGCTTCGATCGTGGATTGGAGAACCGTGGATGACGCGAAGGGCGCGTTCAGGTCGCGCGCGGTGCCCAGACCGCTCATCGCGGTATCCACGATGATGACCGCGATCACTTTCTTCGCGGCATTTGACGATGAGTCTTCGTGTGCAGCGATGTCCGCATCCCTTGTGATCTTTGCGGCGCCGTTCAGTGATGCACGGCAATCTCGAAGCATTGATGCGGTGTGGGCGGAAACATCCGCGAGCCACGAAACATTTCGAAGATCACGTTCGATTTGACGCTTTTGCTTTTCGCGGGCCGACAGCGATTCATCCAAAGTGATCGCGCGATCCGCCTTGTACCTGTTCAGCTGTCCGGCTTGGTTGATGTACTGCACGAGGCGGTGAGCGGTCGAGAGTTCCGCAACGCGTGCTCCGTTTTTCTGTACTTTATCGATCAACGCGTTCAGTTCTGAGTCGTCCCGCGCGTCCAACATTCGCTCAAGATGAATCCGTGTCTCATGACTGATCGACTTCAGTCGCTCGGTATCCGCACGAAGCGCTTCAACACGCGCTTCGACCTGACACCGGCGTTCCGACGAATGATCCGCCGATCCAACCGGTGCGTGAAATCGATCCTCGGTAGTGATCGATTCGAGCGTCTCGCGAAGGGGTTGACAGACCGCATGCTTCTTCAGCGATCCGCCTTCGGTCGCGTCGATGATCGTCAGGCCTCGCTTTGAATCGTCGAGGAAATCGCGTTCAAACTGAACGAGATACGTGGACATCTGCTCGTCGGTGTAAATTTCGCCGCCGCCGACGGCGGGAACTTTTCGAAGCATGTTCCGCATTCGCGCGATGCGTTGCCACTCCAGCATCTCGATGGTATTGAACTGGTTCAGTTCTCCACCCCAAACGCGGTGAATCGCCGCGCCGGGCGCGTAATACTGATTATCGGTGAAGCCAAGGTCCTGCCCGATGAGAATGACAGGATCACATCCGAGATGGCGCGCGAGGTAGTACGCCAAATGCGCGACCGTCGCACCGGGCTTCAGTTCCCCCATTTCGCGCGCGAGTGACGGCCCCAACACATCATCCAACACTTTGTCGCCGACG
>JBKDPX010000339.1:0-1976 GCA_046342165.1 Phycisphaerales bacterium
GAATGACCCACCAGTCATCCGTGAAGCCGTCGCACCACCGACAGCCGCACCAGTCCTGCACGCGTACCACCAAATCGAGCGTAAGTGTACACGCTCGGTATGTTTGGGAATATCGGTCTTTGAACTTGGCGATTGAGTGCCGTTGCCTGAAACCGGATAAAAGGCGGGTCGACATCTCAAAATCCCCTGACGGGATGCCGTTCAGACACCCGCTAGGTTGTTGGGATGCCAAGGGTTGGCGGTTTCGTCCGAAATTGAATCGGGGGCGGGTCGAATTGCGAACAAAACGGCAATTTGATCGTATGTTACAAGAGAGATATGCGGATTTTGTTTGGGTTGGAGGATCGGCACGGCGTATGCAATGATTTCTGAAACAACCCGCAGCGAATCCCGAACATGGAGGCGGTGCGGACTCTAAGGGGACCTGCAGAGGACGGGAAAGGAACAGCAATGGTTCGCTTCATGAACAACTTCAAGACGGTGCTGCTGCTCGGCGCGCTGATGGGCTTGTGCGTGTTCGTCGGCTCGAGATTCGGACCCGGCGGACTGGTGATGGGATTGATGCTCGGCGGACTGATGAACGTGGTCGGCTGGTTCTTCTCCGACAAGATCGCGCTCGCGGCGATGAGTGCGAAAGAAGTGAACCCGGGATCCGGCGGGATCGAGGCCGAGTTGTATCACATGGTGGATGAACTTCGTCAGCGCGCGGGCATGCCGATGCCGCGGGTGTACATCTGCCCTCAGGATGCGCCGAACGCGTTCGCGACGGGTCGGTCGCCGTCCAAGGCGGCGGTTGCGGTGACTCAAGGCGCGTTGCAGTTGCTCAGCTATGAGGAGCTGAAGGGCGTGATGGCGCACGAACTCGCGCACGTGAAGAATCGTGACACGCTGATCAGTTGCGTCTCCGCGATGATCGCGGGTGCGCTGTCAGCTTTGGCGCAGTTCGGAATTCTCTTCGGAGGTGGCAACAACCGCGAGGGTGGCCATCCGATCGCGTCGCTGTTGATACTGATCTTCGCGCCCATCGGAGCGTTGCTGATTCAGATGATGATCAGTCGAAGCCGCGAGTACGTTGCGGATGCGGATGGCGCGGCGATCGCGGGCGATGCACGCGGATTGATGTCGGCGCTGCGCAAGCTTGAGTCGATGAGTCGGCGCGTTCCGATGCAGAATCCGAATCCGGCTCAGAACAATCTGTTCATCGTCGAACCGTTCATGGGAGAGTCGCTCACGAACCTTTTTGCGACGCATCCGCCGATGCAGAAGCGTCTGGCGTCTCTCGAGCAGGTGCAGCTCGATCTTCAGGCGCGTGCTGCGGGCCGGATCGTCTGACGGGCAGATCGCCGAGGCCGGCGGGCGGATAGTGATCCGCGTTGCGCGCGCGAAGCATCGCTCTCAGTTCGAGGCGAACCTTGTCGATTTCATCCTGCAGTCGCGCGAGCGCGGCGTCCTGGCCGTCTTTCATCAACTCTTCATACGGAATCGGCTTGCCGTACTTGAGCGCGATGCGCGGGCCGCGCCAATAGAAGCGGGGCGAACCGTTACGCGGGAAGCAATCAAAGCAACCTTCGAGCGCCGCGGGGACGACCGGCGCCTTGCTCATTTTGACCAGGAGCGAAATGCCGCGCTTGAAAGGCTGCATCGCACCGTCGAAGCATCGGCTGCCTTCGGGGAAGATGACGATGGGCCAACCCTCGCCGAGTCTTCGGAGCACTTCCTTGATCGCGGCGGTGTCGCCGCCTTGCTCCTTGATGGGCGTGGAGTTGAGATTGCGAAGCATGAAGCCGAAGATGCGGCTCTTGAACAATCCGGCGCGCGCGACGAAAGCGCTTTGGCGCTGGTAATAGAAGCAGACGAGCGGTGGATCGAGATACGACTGATGGTTCGCGGCGATCAGCACCGGCCCGTGGTGGGGTACATTTTCAGGACCGATGACGATGGGTCGATAGAAGATCCAAATCAATATTCCGCAGAAC